>JBBQHZ010000010.1:0-57074 GCA_038324445.1 Rhodobacterales bacterium
TTCCAGTACCTCGCCCTCGTGATCAACGGGCCGCCGTGGGTAATGCCGCTCGCCGTTGATCTTCACAAATACCTCGTCGAGGTGCCACCGCCACTGACTGGATTTCATGCTCTCAATCCGACGCTTGCGGATTTCGGCGGCAAACATGTCGATCATACAAAAACCCGGACCAACTCCGCCGCCAAGGCAAAAATCACGCTCAAGCCGCTCGTCACATGCCCAAACCACGGTTCAGCGCGACCAAAAGGCTTGATCGATGCGCAAAATTGCCGCAACATCAACGTTCGGCGTTCTACTTGGGGAATGTCAATTTGAGGGGATCAAGAGTTATGATGATACGAATTCCGATAGTTGTCGGCGCCATATTTATGGCAGGCTCGGCAGGGGCAGTCCCGGTAAACTTGACCGGGTGGATTGAAAACGGCTTCCAAGGCAATGCTGGTGCCGGAACCTGGAACGTTTTGGTTGGCAATGACGCAGTAAGACAGACCACCAACGGCGATCCCACCGTGTTCTTTAATCCGGGAGCCAACAGTCAGGGAACCTCATTGGCTGGGACAATCACGCCCGAATCCTCGGGCGACAACGACTTTGTTGGGTTTGTTCTAGGGTATCAGGATGGTGAGTTGGACAGCGCTAATGCTGATTTTTGGCTGATTGACTGGAAACAACAATCCCAGAACTCCGGCGGCCAGAATGGTCTGATCGGTTTGTCCCTCAGCCATGTCACGGGCGACATCCGAAACGGTCCCAATGCCACCAACAGCTTCTGGAGCCACACTAATACTGTGACCGAGGTCCAACGTGCAACCACTCTCGGATCGACCGGGTGGATAGACCCGCAGATATATTCGTTCGAACTGACCTTCACCGACACTCTGATTGAAGTGTTTGTGGGCGGCTTTTTGGAACTGTCTTACAGCAGTACCGACCACGGTTCTCTGTTCACCGATGGAGCTTTTGGCTTCTACAACTATTCACAAGCCCCGGTACTTTACGCCGGCATCACACAAGACGTTTTGCCGCCAGATCCAGACCCAAACCCCGACCCAAGCGTTGTACCGCTTCCGGCCGGGCTTCCCCTCCTGCTTGCAGGACTTGGTAGCTTCGCCATCCTGCGCCGCAAGAAAAGCAAGGTCTAGCGGGGCCATACCCTACAACTCCCAGTGATCATCTCGGGTGGTGTGGACGACAATTGAATGGCGCCGGCGCCCGCCGGCGCCGAAATGCTGACCTGTCTCCTTCCCGACGCTTTCTTGACGCCGCTCAGTTGGGAGACCGATGCCGTCAGCCCGTTCGCGCGAATGCGGACTAAGACGCCGTAAACGTCTTTCAGCTTCCCATAAGCTCCTTGGGCATCGCACCCCTGCGAGCACTATCCAAGGCTCCTCCAACTAGCTTTTCCCACAAACCTTTCACAGAGCCATCCCCAAGCCCTTCAATTTGCGCCTGCCGCCTTGGGAGGAGATGAGAGCCCCAGTATCAACAGTAGTCAACTTTGCCGAACACATACTTCCAACCCGATCCATGATTGTGGGGATTCTTTAAGGTCAGCGGAGATGTGGCCGAGTGTTTTAAGGCGATTCCAGTGACCAACAAGAAGTATGTGGCAAACCTGTGTGGTAAATCTATGTGGTAGGAACCACGTAAGTCATTGTAAAACATATAAAATAGGGTATTGGCGGAGGAGGTGGGATTTGAACCCACGGTGCGCTTTCACGCACGCCGGTTTTCAAGACCGGTGCAATCGACCACTCTGCCACTCCTCCGGGCTCGTCTGCCCGCCCGCGCTTCCCGACGCGCTTCCTCCCGGCCCGTTCCCAATGGCCAGAACGGCGCTCCGGCGCCGCCGCAGGGCGGATGGTCTGCCTGCGATACTGTGGCAAGTGTGATTCGGAAACCCGCCCTACACCCAGATCTTCACAAGGCGGCTTTTCAGATGCGAATCGGTGATGTATCGTCCCCTCAATACAGGTGCGGTCCGGCAAATCGGGGCGCATCCCGGCAACGTTCGGGACATTTCAAAACACCTGCGCATTCAAGCGCGGGGACAGAGTGCAGAGAAGAGCAGCCATGACCCGTTTCCGCCCAAGAGCCCGTCTGAGGTTGAGCCTTGTGTTGGTTCCCCTCCTTATTCTTGCCGCCTGCAGTGAAGATGGCGAACTGACCTTTGGATCGCGCAATGCCGATGCAGACGGGCCAGCGCCCATCGGGGCCACCCGGCTTGTCGAGCGCGATATCGAGGCACCCGAAATCTTCGAAGTCAGCGACGAAGGCCTCTGGGATGGTCGCCCGTCCCTTGGCGGCGTCTGGGTAGCCCACCCCGATGTCGGCGATCCCGAGCGGGTTATCATCCGCAACGAGGAAAATGGCCGCTTCGTGATCGGCGCGCTGTTCCGACGCGAGCGCGACAACCCCGGCCCCGCCTTGCAGCTCTCCTCCGATGCCGCCGCCGCCCTTGGTGTGCTGGCGGGTGATCCCACCACGCTCAACGTCACCGCGCTCCGCCGCGAGGAGGTGACAGAGGGCGCCGATGCTGCGCCGGACGCGGTGGTTGCAGGCGAGGAAATCGCCGCCTCCGCCATTGCCGGCGACATCACTGCGACGCCCCTTGATGAGGGTGGCGACATCGCGGCCACAGCCGCTGCGGCCATTGCTGCCGCGGATGCCGCTCCGCAGGCCGCCGCACAACCCGCTGCAGCCCGCACCCCCTCGGGCGGTGATACGGATATCGGCAACGCCTATGTCCAGATCGGCATCTTCTCTGTGCAAGAAAACGCCACCAATACCGGGCAGGCCTTGCGCAGCGTCGGTCTGGAGCCCACAATCTATGATCAGTCGAGCAACGGGCGCCAGTTCTGGCGCGTTGTGGTCGGACCGGCCGATAGTGCCGAGACCCGTGAGGCGATCTTGGCAAGTGTCCGGGGGCTTGGCTTTGAAGATGCCTTTTTCGTGAACCGATAGGACGCCATGCACAGCTTTATTCTCTCCAGAGCCGCCGCGATCATCCTCGCGGCGGTTTTCGTTTGCGCCCCCGTCATGGCCACGGCCCAGGCCTATGAGACGCAGGCCGGATCGGCCTATGTCTACGATCACGAGGCGGGCCAGGTGCTGTTGGCAGTCAATGCCGACGTGGCCCTGCCGCCGGCCTCGATGTCGAAACTGATGACGCTGTTGATGACGTTCGAAGCCTTGCGCGAGGGTCGCCTGACGCTGGAGACACGGGTGCCGGTATCGGAACACGCCATGAGCTTTGGCGGCTCGACCATGTTCCTCAACACGCAGGACCGCCCGACGATCGAGGAATTGATCCGAGGCGTGGTGATCGTGTCGGGCAACGACGCCGCCGTGGTGCTGGGCGAGGCGCTCAGCCCCGACGGGACCGAGGCGGGCTTTGCCGAGTTGATGACACAACGCGCCCGTCAACTGGGGATGATGGATTCGACCTTCGTCAATGCCTCGGGTTGGCCCGCCGAAAACCACCGCATGTCGATGCATGATCTGGGGCTGGTGGCGCAGCACATCATCGAGGATTTCCCCGAGTACTACACCTATTTCGCCGAGACCGAATTCGATTACGAGGGCCGAAGCCCCGCCAACCGGTTCAACCGGAACCCCTTGCTGGGGTTGGGGATCGGAGCGGACGGTTTGAAGACCGGTCATACCGAGGAAGCCGGCTTTGGTCTGGTCGGTTCCGCCATCCAGGGCGGCCGGCGCGTGACATTCGTGATTTCGGGCCTGTCCTCGGCCGAAGAACGCGCGGCCGAGGCCGAGCGTATCGTGACCTGGGCGTTTCGTCAGTTCGTGATGGGCGACGTGGTGGAGGAAGGCGTTGAAATCGCCCGGGCCCCGGTGTTCCTTGGCGCGGAAGAGAGTGTCGGTCTGGCGGCGGCGGAGACGGTCCGGATGCTGCTGCCCGCCTTGCTTGACCCCGAGATCGAGGCCACCCTCACCTATACCACCCCCCTGCCCGCGCCCGTCAGCGCGGGCGACGTGGTGGGTGAATTGCGCATCGTGCAGGGGGTGACCGGGTTCGAGGCCCGAGTGCCGGTAGTGGTGATGAGCGACGTTGGGCGCGGCGGGCCGAGGGTGCGGATCGGGGCGGCTTGGACGGAAGTGTTGGGCATGGTGACAGGCGGTCCGTCCGATGCGGAAGCACCGCCGACCTAGCGGGCCGGGAAGCGAAAGAGGGGGCGCTGCCCCCCTCCGTGCCGGACTCCCCCGGGATATTTCAGGCACATGGAAAGGGGGCCGGGCGCGGGCGGTGGCGTTCGGCTTGCCCCGGGCGTCGGGAAATGCGACGCCATGGGCGGTGTGATATCCTCCGTCTTTGACCGGTCCAAATGCCCCGATCTCCAGCCCTGTTCATCAGCCTTGAAGGCATCGACGGCTCCGGCAAGTCGACGCAGGCGCGTCTGCTGGCCGAGTGGTTGCGGGGGCAAGGGCGTGATCCAGTATTGACGCGGGAGCCGGGCGGCGCGCCGGGGGCCGAGGATATAAGGCGTCTACTGGTGGAGGGTGATCCAGATCGCTGGAGCCCTGAGACGGAGATCCTGTTGTTCACCGCCGCGCGCCGCGATCACCTCGAGCGCACGATCAGGCCCGCGCTGGCGCAGGGCCGGGATGTGGTGACCGACCGCTTCGCGGATTCCACGCGTGTCTATCAGGGCGCCACTCGGGGAGAGCTGCGCGGTTTGGTGGACAGCATCCACACCGCGGCGATCGGGGTCGAACCGGATCTGACTTTGATCCTTGATATGGACCCCGAGGTTGCCTTGGCGCGCGGGTTGGCCCGCCAAAGCGGCGAGGACCGGTTCGAGGAATTTGGTCTGGCGTTCCAGCAGAAGCTGAGGGCCGGGTTTCGCGCGCTGGCGCAAGAGGCCCGGCACCGCTGCCATCTGATCGATGCCGATTGCCCTCCGGATGCGCTGGCGCGCAGGATCGAGGCATTGGTGGCAGCGCGGCTGGCGGCAAATTGATCTGCGATTGATCTAGTCTGCACCCTGCCCGCCCCCCATGCTAGACACTGCCCCATGTCCGACGACGCCTTACCAGAATCCGACCGCCTCGACGGTGCCCCGCATCCGCGCGCAACCGCGCGATTGTTCGGACACGCAGCGGCAGAGGCCGATTTTCTGGCGGCCGTCGGGTCCGGGAAACTGCCCCATGCCTGGCTGCTGACCGGCCCCAAGGGGATCGGCAAGGCCACTTTCGCCTGGCGCGCCGCGCGGTATCTGTTGGCCACCCCACCGGTTCAGGACGACGACATGTTCGGCGCGCCTCCGCCGCCCGGAACCCTCGACATTGCGCCCGATCATCCGGTTTCCCGCCGCATGCTGGCGTTGAGCGAACCGGGTCTGTTCCTTCTCCGCCGCCCCTGGCAGGAGAAGGAGAAACGCCTTGCCACGCAACTGACCGTCGACGAAGTGCGGGGATTGAAGGGGTTCTTCCACATGTCCGCCGGCGGGCCGCGCCGGGTTGTGATCGTGGACAGTGCCGACGAGATGAACGCAAACGCGGCCAATGCCCTGCTCAAGGAATTGGAGGAACCGCCAAAGGGGGCGGTCCTGTTCCTTGTCTCGCACCGCCCGTCTGGCCTGTTGCCGACAATCCGCTCGCGCTGCCGGACCTTGCGGTTCGGAGCGTTGGGTGACGCCGATCTGGCCGATGCCCTGGCGCAGGCGGGTGCCGAACCGCCCGAGCGCACGGCGCTTGCGGTGTTGGCACAGGGATCGGTCGGGGCGGCAATCACCTTGGCCGAGCAGGGCGGCCCGCAGATTTATGGGGACATCGCCAAACTGTTGGGCACGTTGCCGAATATGGACCGTCCTCTGGCTCTGCGACTGGCGGAAGCAACGGCTGGCAAGGCCAACGAGGATCGATTTGACCTGACGCTGTCGCTGCTTGAAACCGCCCTGTCGCGTGCCGCGCGCATTGGGGCCACCGGCAAGACGTCGTCCGATATCGTTCCCGGTGAGGGCAAGACCCTTGCCCGCCTTTCGCCCACGCCCACCCATGCCCGCGCCTGGGCCGATCTGGCGCAATCGCTGACGGCGCGGGCCCGGCAGGGAAAGGCGGTCAACCTTGACCCCGCCGCGCTCATCTTCGATATCTTCCTCGACCTGGACCGCATGGCGGCCCGGCTCCGCCAATCCGAGAGCACATGACCGAAACCGCCCCCCTGCCCCAGATCGTCGACAGCCACTGCCACCTCGATTTCGACAGCCTCAGCGTCGAGTTGCCCGAGGTCGTGGCGCGCGCGCAGGCGGCGGGCGTCACGCGCATGGTCACGATCTGCACCCGCCTGCGCAATGCCGCCAAGGTGCAGGCGATCGCCGAAGCCCACGCCCCGGTTTTCTGGGCTGCGGGCACCCATCCCATGTCGGCGGCGGAAGAGCCGATGGCGACGCTGGAACAGCTTCAGGCCCTTGCGAGCCATCCGAAATTCGTCGGCATCGGCGAGACTGGGCTGGATTACCACTACACGGCCGACAGCAAGCCCGTGCAGCAGGAAAGCCTCCGCCTTCATATCGAGGCCGCGCGGCAGACACGCCTGCCACTGATCATCCATGCCCGCGATGCGGATGCCGACATGGCGCGCATCCTGACGGAGGAGCATGGCGCCGGGGCCTTCAGCTGCGTCATGCATTGCTTCAGTTCCGGCGCGGCGCTGGCCGAAGCCGCCATTGACCTGGGCTTTTACCTGAGCATGTCGGGCATCACGGCCTTCCCCAAATCGCAACCCCTGCGCGATATCTTCGCCAGTGCGCCCCTCGACCGGATCCTGCTGGAAACCGACAGCCCCTACCTCGCGCCGCCGCCCCATCGCGGTCGGCGCAACGAGCCTGCCTTCACCGCCCATACCGCGCGCGCTGCCGCCGACAGTTTCGGCCTCGACTATGCGGAATTTGCCGCTGTGACCTCGGCCAATTTCGACCGGCTTTTCTGGAAAGCGGCAAGCGGAGCGGCGCAGAATGGGTGAGTTGCGTTTCACCATCCTTGGGTGCGGTTCTTCAGGCGGGGTGCCGCGCCTTGGCGGGCATTGGGGGGATTGCGACCCGTCGAACCCGAAGAATACCCGCCGAAGGTGCTCCCTGCTGGTCGAGCGCGAGACGGAGGCCGGCACCACGACCGTCCTGATCGACACGTCGCCGGATTTGCGCGCGCAACTGCTGGATGCAGGCATCGGCAGGCTTGATGCGGTGCTTTACACCCATGCCCATGCCGACCATGTCCACGGGCTTGATGACCTTCGGATGATCGTCTTCAACATGCGCGCCAAGTTGCGGGTCTATGCCGACGGGCCGACGCAGAATGACCTTATCAGCCGCTTCGGCTATGCCTTCGTGCAGCCCAAGGGGTCGGATTACCCGCCGATCCTGACGCTTCACGCCATTGACGGCGACGTCACCATCGAGGGGAAAGGTGGACCGATCACGTTCCGACCTTTCAAGGTAACCCACGGAAATATCGACGCTTTGGGCTTTCGGGTCGCGGATGTGGCCTACTTGCCGGATGTCTCGGCCATCCCCGAGACGGTCTGGCCGACCCTGCAGGACCTCGACATCTGGATTCTCGACGCGCTGCGCCGCGCGCCGCATCCAAGCCACAGCCATCTGGCCAACTCGCTTGAATGGATCGTGCGCGCCAAGCCCCGCCAGGCGGTGCTGACCAACATGCATATCGACCTCGATTACGCGACGATCGACGCCGAGACGCCCGCCAACGTAACCCCCGCCTATGACGGCCTGACCCTGCGCTACGGCGTCTGAATGGGCGGGCTTCTCAGCATCGTGCTGCCGGTCTTTCTGGTGATCGGCGCAGGCTATCTTGCGGTGTGGCGCGACCTTTTCAAGGACAGCGCGGTCGACGGCCTGATGGTCTTCACCCAGAAATTCGCCATTCCCTGTCTGCTGTTCTCCGGCATCGCGACGCTGGATCTTCGCACCGACTTCGACCTCGCCCTTCTTGCGTCGTTCTATGCCGGTTCAACGGTCTGCTTCTTCGCGGGGATGCTGGGGGCGCGCGTGATCTTCGGACGACCTTGGCCCGATGCCGTCGCCATCGGATTTTGCGCGCTCTTTGCCAACACCGTCCTTCTGGGGCTGCCGATCAGCGAGCGCGCCTATGGCGCAGCGTCGCTTGGCCCGAACTACACCATCATCGCCTTCCACGCGCCGTTTTGCTACCTGCTGGGCATCACAACGATGGAGATCGTACGGGCCGAGACTCGGGGCATCGGCATCATCGTTACCGTCGCGCGCGCCATCTTCAGCAATGCCCTGATGATCGGGATCATGGCGGGTTTCGTCGTGAACTTCAGCGGGCTTCCCATCCCCGGCGTGGTGACCGAGGCGCTGAACCTGATGATCCGTGCCGCCCTGCCCGCCGCGCTTTTCGGGCTTGGTGGCGTGCTCTACCGCTATCGGCCCGAAGGAGAGGTGGGCGTGATCGCCTTGGTCTGCGTGCTGGCGCTGATCGTGCATCCGGCGATTGCCTATGCGGTTGGGACCGGCCCTGCGAACCTGAGCGAGGGTCAATTGCGCGCGGCCGTCCTGACGGCGGCAATGGCGCCGGGGGTGAACACCTATATCTTTGCGGATATGTATGGCTGCGCGCGGCGCGTAGCGGCAAGTTCGGTGCTGATCGGCACCGCGTTGACGGTTCTGACCGCCTCGGTCTGGCTGGCGATCCTGCCCTAAACTCGGGCGGCGATGACGGCGCGCGCTTCTGCCCGCGTCACGGCGGGATGGGACAGCGTGCGGCAGGCCAACGCGGCCATTTCCGGGAAGAGCGTGGTGATCTCGTCCATGGCGCTCTGACCGAGGATGCCAAGGGAGACGTCGCCGGGATGCAGGCTTTCCGCCTCCACTCCTTCGGCCAGCAAGGTTCGATGGCCGTCCAGCAGCAGGTGCAGATAAGTCACCTCGCCGCCTTCGGCCAGCCGGACCCCGTGCTGGCCCAGAAAGTGGACCGCCGGCACCCAGACCTGCTCAACTCCGAAATGCAACTCGGCCCGCCAACCGCGCAGCAGAAGGCGGTGTTGCCGCGACACCCGCAATTCGCGCGTGTTGCCGATGGTGCCGGGCCCAAAAACCACCGGCGCACAGCGCCCCGTGGCCGCGAACCGGCGGCGACCGATCCAGCGCACCGGCTCCGCTCCGCCCTCGGCTGTGCAGACCAGATCGCCGACTGAAAGCGCCTCGATTGCGACCTCGCCCTCTGGCGTGGCGATCATCGTTCCCGCAGCGAAACAGATCGGCGTGGCGTAGCCGGTCGCGGCAAAGCTGGGCCCCTCCTGCGAACTGGTGACGGTCAGCGGAACGCCGATGGGGGGAAACCCGCCAGAGGGACCGATGAAGGCGAGGCCCTCGACGGTGCCGTAATTGGGCGACCCGGTGGAGAAGTTGAACGCGACGAGTTGGTAGGTGTTGCCACCGGGATCGGTAACAGTGAGGCCGTATTCCGCCTCAACCACCGTGTTGGCTGCGAAGGTCGTGAAAACGCCCGGAGATGTCTCGACCGTTTCCGGATTGATCAGCCGCTGGTTGGCATCGCTGTCCTGAAAATTGGCGTCGTCGTCGTTGATCTCGATCTGCTGCCAGGCGTTCGAGTTCAGGGTGATCGTCGCGCCGTTCATGTGCACGCCGCTGCCTTGCGTCAGCCCGTCCAGCCCGCTGCCACCGGTGGTTCCCGTGATGGTCATCAACCCTTCAGGGAGCATGTAGATGGAGTAGGGCAACCGGAAACCTCACCAGACGGCAGGCCTTGAGGTGGCGCGATCATGCGGCCCCTTGGTGGAGGTTTCGGGGCGATTTGGGGGCGCTTGCCCTCAGGACGGAGACAACCCGCGCAGGCGTTCGGACCGGCGGCGCAGCATTTCCACCGTGGCCAGCAACATGATCGACACGGCGACCAGTACCGTGGCTGCCGCAAGGATCACCGGGCTGATCTGTTCGCGCAGGCCGATGAACATCTGCCATGGCAGCGTCTGTTGCCCTGCCGAGCCGACGAAGATCACCACTACCACTTCGTCAAATGACGTGATGAAGGCGAACAACCCGCCCGAGATCACACCGGGCAAGATCAGCGGCATCTGGATGCGGAAGAAGGTGGTGACGGGATTGGCCCCAAGGTTCGCGGCGGCGCGCGTCAGGGATCGGTCGAAACCCACCAGCGTCGCCGTCACAGTGATGATGACGAAGGGAATGCCCAAGGCGGCATGGGCCAGAACGACGCCCATGAACGTGCCCTGCAACCCGATGCGGGAATAGAAGAAATACATTCCCGCCGCAGAGATGATCAGCGGCACAATCATGGGAGAAATCAGGATAGCCATGATCGCGCCCTTGAACGGCACGTGGCTCTGGCTCAGGCCGATGGCAGCCAGAGTGCCGAAGCCCACCGACAGCAGCGTCGCCACCGGTGCGATCCGCAAGGAATTGCGCATCGGCGTCATCCATTCCTCGCCCTGCAGGCCGGTCAGCTTGCCGACGATCAGGCCCAGAATGGCCAGGATCAGGACCGGGAACAGATTGGTGGTGCCCCTGAAGACCTTGAGCGCGACCGAGATGAGCACACCCACCCCCAACCCGATCAGAAGCCCGGTCCCGGGATAGCCAGCCTCGCCGAAGAACGCCCGGTAGTGGCGCAGGCTGTAGGCGTCCGGATCGAGGTCCAGCATGCCCGGCGTGAAGGTAAAAAAACCCTCTGCGTTGAAGCTGAGCGGGATGATCGTCAGGATCGGGGCGATCAGGAAAAAGAAGATCAGGCCGCAGATCACCCGAAAGGCATAGAACCAGATGCGCTGGCCGATCGTGGCATAGGGCGGAAGTTTCGTATCCATCTGTCGTTACCCCAGCTTCACGTTGTCGATGCCGACGATGCGGTCGTAGGCCCAGTAGAGCACTAGAACCAAGGCCAGCAGGATCGTCCCCAAGGCCGCCGCCAACCCCCAGTTCAGGCTTTGCGAGATGTGGTAAGCGATCCGGTTAGAGATGAAGGTCCCCGTTCGTCCGCCCACGATCTCGGGCGTGATATAGTAGCCGATGGACAGGATGAACACGAGGATGCAGCCCGCCCCGATACCGGGCACCGATTGCGGGAAATAGACGCGCCGGAACGCGGTGAAGTTCGTCGCTCCCAGCGATTTCGCCGCACGCACATAGGAGGGCGGGATCGTCTTCATCACCGAAAACAGGGGCAAGATCATGAAGGGCAGCAAAATATGCGTCATCGCGATGATCGTGCCGAGTTGGTTGTTGATGAGCGCCAGCCGCTGGTCATCTGCCACAAGCCCGATCCAGACCAGAATATCGTTGATGACACCTTGTTGCTGCAGCAAAACTTTCCATGCCGAGGTGCGCACCAGAAGCGATGTCCAGAACGGCAGCAGCACGAGGATCAGCAGCAGGTTGGACGAGCGCGACGGCAGGTTCGACAGCAGGTAGGCGATCGGATAGCCCAGAAGCACGCAGGATATCGTGATCATCAGCGACATGAAGATGGTGCGCTGGAAAAGCAGAATATAAACGCGGCTCTCCTCTGGCTGCATCGCGATGCCCTCGGGCGTCAGTTGCCGGTCGATGGCCGCGAGGAAATAGCCGGCGGTGAAGGGGTCCGAAAAAGTCTCGATGATCTGCCAGACACGGGTATCGGCCCAGTCGTCGTTGACCTCCAGCATCGCCTCCCGCGGCGACAGGCCGGTAAAGCCCGGCACGGCAGCGGCCGCCTCGGCCAGCAGATCCGCCATCGGCCCGTCATAGGCAGGTGCGCCGCGGCTGAGGTCGCGGTAGAGCGCGAGGTAGATGGTGTTCCACGGCTCCTCGGTTGCCGGATTATCCGCGTCAATCTGCTGGACCGTGCGCGCAAAGGCACCGTAGGCGTCGGATGCCTCGGGCAAGGCCTCCCGCGCCTCGTCGCTCAGGCGGAACCTGCGCCCCTGATCGTCGGCATCGGCATTGCCCTCCACCCAATCAGGCGCGCCCATTAGGGCGATCCATGTCGCGGGTTCTTCCCAGAGGGGGTTGAGGTCGATGAACTGTTCCGCGAAATCCTCGCCGACATCGCCGATACCCCGTCCAGTCTGGCGGAAGAGGGACGAGATGCCCGAACTTTCGTAATTCAGGCGTCCGCCCAGGCGGGTATGATTGCGCCGTTCGGAGGCTTCCATGAAGTCATAGGCCAACCCGGCAAAGACCTCCTCGGACGGCACTCCGGTATGGTCCCAGTCCTCCAGCGCCACAACCGTTCGCGGCAGGGTCTCGGACACGATCTGGTCCTCGACCGAGCGGAACAGCATGTCCGCGATCGGCGCGATAAAGGTGATCATGATGAAGATCAGCAGGGGCGCGATCAGCGCCAGTGCGCGCAGCTTCTGCGCCCGGAGCGCGCGCGCGAGGCTGCGCTTGAGCGGGCGGCCGTCGGCGGCGAGGACAAGACCCTTCGCTGTCGCCGCCTCGGTCATGCCACGCCCTCGACCAGCACGATGAAACTGTCGGCGTTAGCCTGCCGGATCTTCAGGTTCTCCTGATATTCGGGCGAATTGTAACAGGCCTGCGCGTCGGCATAGCTGGGGAATTCCACGATCACGTGGCGCGGGTGACCGTCGCCTTCGACGATCTCGGATGCCCCGCCGCGCGCGAGGAAGCGGCCGCCGAAGCGGGGAAAAATCTCGTCATTGGCGCGCGAATAGGGCCGGTAGGCTTCCGCTTCGTGCAGGGTGACGTGGCCGATGATGTAGCCTTTGGGCATGTGTCCCGCTTTCGGTCCGGTGTGATGGAACGGGCCGGTAATCCACCGGCCCGCCCGATTGTCAGTGGGGCGCGGGGGGTCACCCCGCCGCCGCATCAAGCCTTACTGGGCCAGCCACGCCTGGAAGCGCGAGTCCAGGTCGTCGCGATAGTCAGCCCACCACAGGTAGTTGTTGACGAAGGTGTTCTCGCCGTTTGCCGGATCGGTCGGCATGTGCGGCGCCATCGGAATGCCGAGGACAGCGTGGTCGCCCACCAGCGGTGCGGACGACGTGCGTGCCGGACCGTAGGAGATATATGCCGCCTGATCGGCAAGGCGCTGGGTGTCGGTGCCGAAGTAGAGGAAGTCCATCACCCGGGCCAGACGGTCCTCGGGAAGGCCGGTCGGAATGATCCAGCCGTCAAGGTCCAGCATCTGCCAGTCCCATGCCATCCCGATCGGCTGGTTCTGCTCGGCAATCGCCGAGAACCAACGACCGTTGTAGGACGTGCCCATGAAGATCTCGCCGTCGGCCAGAAGCTGCACAGCCTCGGCGGCAGAGGTCCACCAGACGGTCTGGTCCTTGATGGTATCGAGCATGGCAAATGCCTGCGCGATGCCTTCCTCGGTCTCCAGCACGTCATAGACGTCCTCGTAAGCCACGCCGTCACATAGCAATGCCCATTCCATGTTGGCGATCGGGTGGCGGTTCAGACCGCGGCGGCCCGGATAGGTCTCCAGGTCGAACACGTCGCACGCGCCGGACGGCGGCTCGACGCCTGCGGGCACCATGTCGGTGCGATAGGCGAAGGTGGTCGAGAACACGATCTGCGGGATGAAGCAGTCGCCCACCAGCATGTCGCCGAAATCTTCGGTCGCCGTCGATCCGTCGGCACCCGGCGCCAGCATCTCGTCGAAGTCGATTTCCATCGCCAGGCCTTCGTCGCACAGACGAATGCCGTCGGCGGCTTCCACGTCGACCAGATCCCAGGTCACGTTACCGGCCTCGTTCATGGCGCGCAGACGGGCCACGGCTTCGGACGAGCTTTCGTCCCAGATGATCTCGACGCCAGGATTGTTGGCGGCATAGGGATCGGCATACGCGGCGATCTGGCTCGCCTGATAGGCACCGCCCCATGACACGAGGGTCATGGAATTGGCCATGTCCTGCGCAAAGGCGCCGGTGGCGGCAAGGCTTGCGCCGGTTGTCATGAGCATAAGGCTCTTGAGATTCATGTGGTCTCTCCTTGGTTGGACTTCGGTTCTTGGACCGTGGTTTTGGCCCGGGGCCCTTGCTGGGGCACCCAAGCGTTACGCATCCAGTGCGCGGCAATCCTGCGGACGCCAGCCGATCTCGATGCTCTCCCCCGGGGTCAGCCTGCGCTGATCGGGGGCATTTCGTGTCTTGATGATGAAATCGTCGACACCCGCAACGCGCAGGCGGGTGCGATAGATGTCGCCCATATAAACGAATTCCAGCACTTCCGCGCTCAGGGTATGGGCGCCCGGTGTCAGGCGGTCACGGTTCATCTCGACCCTCTCGGGCCGGATGGAGACTTGCGTCTTTTCGCCCACCGCCTTCACGTTGACCGGCACCGCATCGATGACGGAGCCGTCCGCAAGCGTCACCTCGCACATGTTACCCATCATCTTGCTGACGGTGCCATGCAACGTGTTGTTCTCGCCGATGAACTGCGCCACGAAGCTGTTTTGCGGTTCCTCATAAAGCGTATCGGGGGCGGCAAGCTGCTGGATGCGGCCATCGTCGAACACGGCGACGCGGTCGGACATCGTCAGGGCTTCGGTCTGGTCGTGGGTCACATAGACCGTCGTGATGCCCAATTCATGCGCCAGATTGGTGATCTCGAACTGCAACGTCTCGCGCAACTGCTTGTCGAGCGCGCCAAGCGGCTCGTCCATCAGCACCAGCTCGGGCTCGAAAACAAGCGCCCGGGCCAGCGCGATTCGCTGCTGTTGACCGCCCGAAAGCTGCGCCGGGCGGCGATTGATGAAACTGCCCATTTGCACCATGTCGAGCGCACGCTTGATCTTGATCTCCCGGTCGGACTTGCCGACGCGGCGCACTTCCAGCGGAAAGGACAGATTCTCGCCCACGGTCATATGGGGAAACAACGCATAGTTCTGGAACACCATCCCGATACCGCGCTTGTGGGGGGGGATGTTGTTGATCGGCTTTCCCGCCAGCGTGATTTCGCCATGCGTCGCCGTCTCGAACCCAGCCAGCATCATCAGGCAGGTCGTCTTGCCCGACCCCGACGGTCCCAGCATGGTCAGAAATTCGCCCTTGGCGATGTGCAGGTTCAAATCTTTGACGACGAGCACCTCGCCATCATAGCTTTTCTGCACACGATCAAAGGCGACGAAAGCGTCGCTGTTGTCTGAGGTCAAGCCCCACTCCCCGTTGTTGCGCGCGATGTCTCCGGCCTTGGCCGTGCCCGCGCTGTCGGGTTCCAGCGTAAGCGGGAATTGCCTGACAATTCAACCGTCGCGTTGGGAGCAGGCGGATTGAAGTGCCGTTTTCCTCTACAAATGCCCGAATTCAGGGCGAAAAGACCGAAACTTTGCCCGGGAATGGACAGGTTGACCGTGGCTTGTATGCCCGCGACAGTTCGCATAACCCATGAAACTAGCGTCATGACGCCCCTGAGGATGGCCCTTTGCGACAGAACTTCCGATGACGGACCGGGCAGCCAGCCTCGATGCCGCCCCGGTGCCCCGCGCGCTGCTTCGGCGGCTGTGGGTCGATCACATTCGCCGGTTCTGGCCAATCCTGTTGCTCGCCGTCATCTTGATGAGCGTTCAGGGGGCGGCAATCGGTGCCTTCGCCTGGCTGGTGCAGCCGCTGTTCGATAGCCTGTTTACGGCTGGCACCATGGAGGGTGTCACCTGGATTGCCCTGTTGATCGGCGGGCTGTTCTTTCTGCGCGCGACGGCGGGGTTCCTGCAGCGCGTCTTGATGGCGGGCGTCGGTATACGGGTGGTGGCTGATCTGCAGTCCCGCATGGTGGCGCATCTGTTGACGCTTGATGTGGCATTCTTTCAGACCAACCCGCCCGGTGCCCTGATCGAGCGGGTGCGCGGCGACACCTACACCCTCCAATCGCTGTCCTCCTCGGTGCTCATCTCGCTTGGTCGCGACGTGATCAGCCTCGCCTCCTTGCTGGGGGTGATGTTGGTGTCGGACTGGCAATGGACTGGTCTGGCGCTGATGGGCCTGCCGCTGTTCGTGCTGCCGATGATGGCGGTACAACGCTATATCCGGCGCACGGCGGGCAAGGCGCGGGCAGCAGCAAGTCACCTGTCCACGCGCCTCGACGAGATGTTTCACGGCGTCCAGACCATCCGCCTGAACCGATTGGAAGACCACGAGGTCAGCCGGTTCCGCAGCCAGATCCGCGGCTTTCTGCGCCCCGCGATCCAGGCCCAGATCGGCAATGCCACCAACCCCGCGATGATCGACATTGTCGCGGCGATAGGCTTCGTGATAATCTTGTATCTGGGCGGGCAGGACGTCATTTCCGGCGAGAAATCCCTGGGAGAGGTGATGTCCTTCTTCACCGCCCTTGGCCTTGTGTTCGAACCCCTGCGCAGGCTGGCAAACATCGCCGGTCAGGTTCAGGCAACCTCGGCCTCGCTGGAGCGGATCTATGCCGTGTTCGAAACCGTGCCGACAATTCTGTCTCCCACCACGCCGCAGCCGATGCAGGTCGGCGATGTGACCTTCGAGAATGTGCATTTCGCCTACGGCAACGCGCCGGTGCTGCGCGGCCTCAGCTTCACGGCGCGCGAGGGGCAGACGACGGCGCTGGTCGGGGCGTCGGGCGCTGGCAAGACCACCGTCTTCGCCGTCCTGACCCGCCTGATCGATCCCGCGTCCGGTACGATCCGGATCGGGGACGTGCCAGTCAACGAGGTGGAAATGACGGCGCTCCGCGACACAATCGCAGTTGTCGGGCAGGACACCGCGCTGTTTGACGAAAGCATTGCCGCCAATATCCGCCTCGGCAACTTGCGCGCGACCGAGGATCAAGTGACCGAGGCCGCGCGTCAGGCATCGGTTCTTGAATTCACGGAGGCGCTGACCAGTGGCCTCGACACGCCCGTCGGACCCCGCGGCTCGGCGCTGTCCGGGGGGCAACGCCAGCGCGTGGCGATCGCCCGAGCGATGCTCAAGGCAGCACCGATCCTGCTGCTCGACGAGCCCACCTCGGCGCTTGATGCGCATTCCGAGAAGCTGGTGGGCGAGGCCTTGGATCGCCTGTCGCAAGGCCGCACCACCTTGGTGATCGCGCACCGGCTTTCGACGATCCGGGCCGCGGACAAGATCGTGGTACTGGAGGCCGGCCGCGTCATCGAGGAGGGCACCCACGAGATGCTTCTGGCGTCAGGCGGCGCCTATTCGAGGCTCTACAAACTGCAGATCGCCGGGGTCGAGTAGCGCTTACGCTGTTCTAGAATGGGTGTCGATCCGGCAACCTCCGGGTATCACCTGTCTGAACGCATCGGCTTCAACATTGACGAGGCCAAAGCGGCGTTTGTGATCGAGGGGTTGCCAGCACGGAGGATGTGGAGAAGCGGACGGTCAGACCGTTCGAACACTGGACTGACTCAACCGCAGGAACGACCGCGCCGCTCGACTTCAGGAGAATGGTGCGCTCGGCGAGACTCGAACTCGCACGGGTGTTACCCCACAGCGACCTCAACGCTGCGCGTCTACCAATTCCGCCACGAGCGCACGTGATCAGGTAGTGGAGCGGTCTCTAGCCGCTTGGGCCTGCGTTGTGAAGGGGGATGCTGACCCGCGAACCGGGTTTTTTATAGGTGACCGCCCTGCCCCCTTTCGGCATGCGAAACGGCGGGCCCCAAGGAACCCGCCGCTTGCTGACTCGATCCGTTGCAGCGATCAGTTGCTGACGACGAAGGGCTGTGCGGCCACGATGGGCTGGACCGACACCGGCGCCGGACGCGGCACCGCTTGCAGGCGAGGCGCCGCCACGACCTGCGACACGAAGCCTGCTGCCGGTGCCAGTGTGGGGGCGGGTGCGGGTGCGACAACCGGCACAATTTGCGGCTGACCGCCAAGGGTGACTGCAACGGCCTGCCGGATCAGGGGCAAGCGCCCTGCGTCGGACGGGCTGAACACGGCGGGGGCGCCGTTCTCGATCGCCGTCAGGCTCAGGTCGAACCATTCATGGGCGCGGGAGGCGTCGGCTGTCAGGCCATAGCCTTCGCGCAGGTGGTGACCCAGCAACTCGCCATAGGCGGGTTCGCCCATCGCGGTCAGCATCAGGGCCGAGCCCATCGCCATCGCCATGTCATCGGTATCGTAGCCAACGCCGAGGCAGACGCGGGCGGTGGCCGCCAACTCTGCCTGCGGGATGCTGGTCGAGAAGGCAAAGGTCTGGGCCGAGCCGATGGCCTGCTGCGGCGTCACGGCGCCGACAAGGCCGGTTTGCGCCGCGATCGCGGCCGAGAAGCCGTCGCACTCGGTCACGATCTGGGCATAAGTCAGCCCTGCGATGGCTTGCGTCAGATCATGGCCCTGGCTGACCGATGCGGCGCGGGCGCCGCAGAACTGCTCGGAAAGGGCGAAGCCCGGATTGCTCAGGTTGCCCAACGTCATCGCACCGCCATTGGCCTGACCCTGCAAGGCAACGGCCTCGCAGCGGGACGACAGCGCCGGTGCGGCAGCAGTAACGCCGGAGAAGAGGTTCGGGACCAGACCGGTGCCCGAAGCCGAAACCGTCGTGACCGGCGCGCCGATACCGGGCGCGGTGATGACGGTGGTGTTGCTGCTGGGGGTCACGATGGTCGTGGTATTCGCACCGGGCTGGCCGGCGAAGGCCGGGGTCAACGTGCCGTCAACCACGCCCTGATACGCCACCAGAAGCGGGGTGCCGTTGAGGTTGGTCTGGATCTGGCCGCCGGTGCTGGCCCACTGGTAGGCATTGACGAGGTAAAGCGCCTGATCCTCGGGGAACGAGTTGCCGTTGACCGGGTGGCCAAGGGCCGCCTGATAGCGCTCGACCGCGCGGCGGGTCGATGGGCCGACCTGACCGTCGACTTGACCGGCGCCAAATCCGAAGTAGTTCAGCGCCGTCTGAACGATGCGCCCGGCCTCGGTCGAGGGGATGGCGGCACGGACGGGCTGGCGTGGCTGCTGCGGTTGCGCCGCGGGCTGTTGGGGTTGCGCCGCGGGCTGGACCACGGTGGTGCGCGGCGCACTGGCGGCGCCGAGGGCGATGCCAATGGCCCCGCCCAGAAGCAGGCCACCGATCACGTCACGCGCATCTTGCGCTTGGGCGGGGGCGGCGGCGATGGGGGTCATGGCGATGGCGGCGATCAGGGACGCGCTGGTCAAATACTTGGCAAACATGGTAAAATTTCTCCGCAGACTGAAAAGTGGGTTTCTCTCTCTGCGCACCATCATAGCAGAAAACCGCCGTTGGCGCAGGGAGGAATCCCCTACCCTTCCTGCCGCCCCTATCCTTCCCGCAACCCTGTCCGAGGCGCCAGTCCGCCCCGCGCAAGACGCCCGCGCAAAAGCCATACCAGCGCCCCAAATCCCACCGCACCGACCAGCCAGAAACCAAGCCAGGGGGCGTCGCCAAAAATCATCGCATTCATCCGCCGACCTGGCAGGAAGGTGAACAGACCGGCAATGCCCAAAGCTTGCCAGTAGAGCCCGCGCATCGTCGCCCGGTGGCGCGCCACGTCCCGCCGCAAGATGGCGCGGATGCCCCACACCAGCGAGATCAGCGTCCAGACCGAAAGCAGGTGGATCGGCCCGAAGAAGCCGATAATCGGCAATACCTGCGCAGGAATGAAGAACCCCGAGATCGCCAGCACCGCCATGGCAAGCACCCAGACCCGGCCTACGGCCTTGTGCAGCAGATCCCGCCGTTGTCGATAGATCGCCACGGGGCCGAGCAATACGCCGACAATCGCCACACTCAGGTGAATCTGCACCGCCAGGGGCGCGCTCAGGATCGGGTCAAAGGTCATGGGTTCCTCGCAAGATGTCCGTGGGTTGAGCTTTCGCCGCCGCTCTGGCACCTTCCGACCGACACGGCGCAACCGCGCCTTCGTGAACCACAGGGACACGTTCGTGAGCCGCACCCCCCCGTCATCCGCGCTTCGTGAATGGCGGGCGCACATGACGCGCCCAAGGCTGGTTCTGGCGCTGGTGGGCATCGGCGCGTTGCTGGCTCTGGCCGGCCCCTTTGGCACGGCGACCTCGATGCCGTGGCCCTATCGCGTGGCCTATTGGCTCTGCATTCCGGCGCTGACCTACGGTCTTGGCTATCTGGTGCATGTGCTGCTGTCGCCGTGGGTGCAGCTCCGCCTGTCGGGCCCGGTGGCACGGGGGGCTGTGATCCTTGCGACCGGGGTCACGATCACAATCGCTCTGCTCACGCTCAACCTGCTGGTCTTTGGGCTCCGCCCGTCGACCGGCGACATCGCCATCCTGTTCACCGTGACGCTGCTGATCTCGGTCCTGATCGAGCTGTTGCCCGATGCCGTCCCCACCCCCGCCATGACGCCCGACAGCACGCCGCCGCCCTTGCTGGCCCGCCTGCCGTTCGACCGGCGCGGCCCCATCGTGGCCTTGTCTGCCGAGGATCATTACACCCGTGTGCGCACCACGCGCGGCGACGATTTGCTGCTGATCCGCCTTGCCGATGCCATGGCCGAGGCGGCACCGACGCCGGGCATCCGCGTCCACCGATCGCATTGGGTGGCGCTCGATCAGGTCGCCACCGTGCGCCGCGATGGCGAGCGTGCCATCGTCACCCTGCGGACAGGGGGTGACATTCCTGTCAGCCGCTCGCATATGCACGCTATCCGAGACGCGGGCCTTCTGCCGCGCTGAAGCGCCAAGGGAACCACCCCAAGGAACCAAGATGGTCGACTGGATCACCTCGCCACACCCCGTCCCCTACGCAAAAGCGGTGGCCGAGATGGAAGCGCGCGCCGACGCCATCGCGCGGGGCGAGGCGACCGAGGCAATCTGGCTTCTGGAACATCCAGCCCTCTACACCGCCGGCACATCGGCCAATCCCGCCGACCTGCGCGACCCTCACCGCTTCCCGGTTCACCAGACCCGGCGCGGCGGGCAGTATACGTATCACGGGCCGGGCCAGCGCGTGGCCTATGTGATGCTCGACCTGAACACCCGCGGCCGCGACGTGCGGGCCTTCGTGCAGGCGCTGGAGACCTGGGTCATCGCCGCGCTGGACGAGTTCAACGTGCGCGGCGAGATCCGTCAGGGCCGCGTCGGCGTCTGGGTCGAACGCCCCGAGAAGCCACCCCTGCCCGATGGCAGCCCGCGCGACGACAAGATCGCCGCCATCGGCGTGCGCCTGCGCAAATGGGTCAGCTTTCACGGGTTGTCGATCAACGTGGAGCCCGACCTGAGCCATTTTGACGGCATCGTGCCCTGCGGCATCGCGGGCCACGGCGTCACCAGCCTTGTGGATCTGGGATTGCCGGTGACCATGGGCGATCTGGACGTTGCGCTGAAGCGCCGCTTTGCCGATGCCTTCCCCGAGCCCGCCCATGCGCCCCTTTGAAACGCCGCCGGATCCGGTGACGGATCCCGAGGCTTTGACCCACATGCTCGACGCCGTGCAAGCCGCCGCGTCGGAAGGACAGCGCGAGGTTGGCGCCCTGATCGACGCGGCGGGACCGCTTGGCGCGGTGCCGATCATGACGCTGATCGCGCTGATTGTGGTCTCGCCGCTGTCGGCCATCCCGCTTTTGTCCTCGGTTTGCGGCTCGCTGATCGCCGTCTGCGCGCTGCAGGCGGCGTTCGGGCGCAGGGGCCTGTGGCTGCCGGGCATCTTCAGGCGGCGGCAGATCAACCCCCGCCGCGTGATCCCGGCCCTGCAAAGCGCCCACCGCGTCGCCCATTGGCTGGAGGCGCGCGCGGCCCAGCGGCTGCGCCTTCTGACCATGGCCCCGGTCTCGACCCTGTTCCTTCTGCTGGCCGCCAGCTTCGGCGCATCGATGCCGTTTCTGGAACTGGTGCCCATGTCCTCGTCGCTGCTGGCCTTCTCGGTGACGCTGATCGGACTTGGCCTGATGCTGCGCGACGGGCTTCTGATGCTGGCGTCCCTGATCACGCCGGGGATCGCGGCGACGATCGTTTATTCGGTCTGGTTCGCGTGACGGCGCCGCCTGCGTCGCGCCCTGCGCCAAAATAGCCCACCGAAAGTCACCTCCCGCGCGAGATGTCGCGTTGATCCCTCCGGCGGCGCGCACTACACCCTTCTTCAATTCCAGAAACGGCCCGCCCATCCCGGCGGCAGCGCGCCCATGCGCGGCAACGACGCGAACAGGAGACCACCCATGGCAGACGCCACCCTCACGGGTCATGACGGCACCCACCGCCCGGGCTTCTTTACCCGGTGGTTCATGTCCACCAACCACAAGGACATCGGCATCCTTTATCTGTTCACCGCAGGCCTCGTGGGCCTCGTGTCGGTGTTGTTCACCGTCTACATGCGGATGGAACTGATGGAGCCGGGCGTCCAGTACATGTACGATGCCTTCGTCTCGAGCCCTGATGGTATTCAAGCCCTCTTTGCCCAGTGGGGTGAGGCCCTGGCAGCAGCCGGCGGCGGCACCAACGCCCTCGCTGAGCCGCTGTCGAGCCTTGAGGGGCAGCTGATCGCAGCCGCCCAGACCATCGAAGGGGGGGCCGTCATCGACATCTCCGGCGCGCTCCGCGCCGACATGATCGACCAGATGGAGGCGATGATCGCCACCGCCAACCCCGAGCAGGTGCAGGTTCTGCTGGGCGCGATGGATCAGATGGACGGCAATCCCGACGGCCATCTGTGGAACGTGATGATCACCGGCCACGGCGTCCTGATGATGTTCTTCGTCGTCATTCCCGCGCTTTTCGGCGGCTTCGGCAACTACTTCATGCCGCTCATGATCGGCGCACCGGACATGGCGTTCCCGCGTCTCAACAACCTGTCCTACTGGATGTATGTCGCGGGCACCGGCCTTGCCTTCTGCTCGGTGTTCATCGATGGCGGCGCAGGTCCGGGCTGGACCTTCTATCCGCCGATCTCGGCCCAGGGCGTTGAAACAAGCCGCGCAGTGGATTTCGCGATCTTCGCGGTCCACGTGTCCGGCGCGTCCTCGATCCTCGGCTCGATCAACTTCATCACCACCTTCCTCAACATGCGCGCACCGGGCATGACGCTGCACAAGGTGCCGCTGTTTGCGTGGTCCGTGTTCGTGACCGCATGGCTGCTTCTCCTGTCCTTGCCGGTTCTGGCCGGTGCCATCACCATGCTGCTGACCGACCGCAATTTCGGGACAACGTTCTTCGATCCCGCAGGCGGCGGCGACCCGATCCTGTTCCAGCACATCTTCTGGTTCTTTGGTCACCCAGAGGTCTACATCGTGATCCTGCCGGCTTTCGGCGTGATCTCGCATGTCGTGGCGACCTTCTCGAAGAAGCCGATCTTCGGCTACCTGCCGATGGTCTACGCCCTTGTGGCAATCGGTGGCCTCGGCTTCGTCGTGTGGGCGCACCACATGTACACTTCCGGCCTGACGCTGACCCAGCAAAGCTACTTCATGGTGGCAACCATGGTGATCGCGGTGCCCACCGGCATCAAGATCTTCTCGTGGATCGCGACGATGTGGATGGGCTCGATCAGCTTCAAGACGCCAATGATGTTCGCACTGGGCTTCATCTTCCTGTTTACGCTGGGCGGCACCACGGGCATCATCCTGAGCCAGGCGGGCGTGGACCGCGCCTATCACGACACCTACTACGTCGTTGCGCATTTCCACTATGTGATGAGCCTTGGCGCCGTCTTCGGAATCTTCGCCGCAGTCTACTACTGGATCGGCAAGATGTCTGGCCGCCAGTATCCGGAATGGGCAGGCCAGCTGCACTTCTGGGTGTTCTTCATCGGCGCCAACCTGACGTTCTTCCCCCAGCACTTCCTTGGCCGGCAGGGCATGCCGCGTCGGTATATCGACTATAACGAGGCGTTCGCGCTCTGGAACTATGTCAGCTCCATCGGTGCCTTCATCTCCTTCGCGTCGTTCGTGTTCTTTATCGGTGTGGTGTTCTACACGATCCTCGCCGGTAAGCGCGTGACCGAGCCCGCCTATTGGGGCGAGCATGCCGAGACGCTGGAGTGGACGCTTCCCAACCCACCTCCGGAGCACACCTTCGAAGAGCTTCCGACCCGCGAGATGTGGGACAAGCAAGGGCATCACTAAGCCGCTTTGTCCTGATGCTCCGACCATTCACAGGCGCCCCCGATCGGGGCGCCTGTTCTCATTTCGCGATGCCCTCTTGGCCCTGACTCGGCTGCCACAGGCCCCCTGTTCCGTGCGGCTTTGCGTCGCTTGTCCCGCGACCGTTTGAGGTTACGCTTGGACCACCGATAAGCAGCGAGCACCACCCCATGCCGATCCGCCCCGCCACCCCTGCCGATACAACCGCCACCGCACGCGGCACCCCGCGCCTGCATCTGATCCTCACCCCCTACAAATCCCTCACCCCCGAGGGCTTCGTCTGGTTCATCGGCATTACCGCCGCGCTTATCTCCATGCCGCTGCTGGGGATCATAGGCACCTCCGTCTTCTGGGGCCTGTTGCCTTTCCTGCTGGCGGCGATCTGGGGCATCTGGGCGGCGCTGAAACGCTCGTGGCGCGATATGGAACTTTACGAGGACGTGACGGTCTGGGACGACCTCATCCGGATCGAGCGTCACGACCCCCGCAAACCGCCCCGCGATTGGGAGGCCAACCCCTATTGGGTTCGGGCGATCTTGCACGCCAAGGGTGGGCCGGTGCCGAATTACCTCACCCTCAAAGGCGGCGCGCGGGAGGTCGAACTGGGCGCCTTCCTGACGCCGCTGGAGCGGGTGGAACTGAAGGACCTGTTGGAACGCACCCTGCGCGCCTGACGGCATCGGCCGCGCCACGCTCTGCTAACTAGGTCCGGATCGAAATCCCCCGCCTTCGCAATTGGCCATCAAGCCTGTCGTCAGTACGCGCACCTGATCACTCCGCCACCATCCGCGCGCCGATACGCTCGCCGATTCCTGGAAAACGGCGTATTGAGCACAAATCGGTGCGCGGCCCGGCTTGGCCTGCGCTATGTGTCCCGCACTTGATCCCTTCACCGGAGCGCCCGGCCATGATCTTGCTCGACCTTATCCTGCGCGGTGCCGCCATCGGCCTGCTGGGCCTTCTGGCGGGCCTGCTGTGGCGCGCGCCCATCGGGTGGGAGGGGCGCATTTCCATTCTCGCCGTCGCCGCAACAAAAACCGCGCTGCTTCTGCAGATGGCCCCGGTCGACCTGAACCTGCCCCCGCTGGTCGCGGCCAATGTCACGTTTCTGGCAAGCCTGACGCCCAACGCGGTGACCTGGCTGATCGTCACGATCTTCCTCGACCGTCCGGATCGTCGCTGGCCTTGGCTGATCGCGTCTTCGATGGTGTCGGCCCTCTATTACCTGCACCTGAGCGGAATCGGACCGCTGCCCACGCTAGCGTGCACAGGGCCCGCCATGGTGCTTTATGCCAGCCTCCTGATCCTTTCACTGTATTCTTCGCGCGATGATCTGGTGGAGTGCCGCTGCCGCGCGCGCCCCGGTTTCGCCGCCGCCATCGCGGGCCTTGGTCTGCTGCTGACAGCGGCGCAGGCCTTCGACATCTGGCAGGTCGGCTCCCTGCCGCTGGCATTGCTGCAATCCACCGGGGTGCTGGCGGTGACGGTGGCCTTCGCGGTCTGGATCCTGTCGCCCCAGATCGACCGCTGGCCGGGAGCGCACGAGCACACGCCACCGCCCGCGCCGGCGCCCGATGCGGCGCCCGACACTGCGTTGATCGCGCGCATCACGGCTGCCATGGCCGCCGGCGTGTGGCGCGAGGAAGGGCTTACCATCGGCGCGCTCGCCGGGCAGCTTCGCATCCCCGAACACCGCCTGCGCCGCGCCATCAACAATGGCCTCGGGCACCGCAACTTCTCCAGTTTCATCAACAGCCACCGGATCGCCGCCGCCAAGGCGACGCTTGCCGACCCCGAGGCGATGGGAACCACGGTGCTGGAAATCGCCTATGACGTGGGCTTTGCCTCGCTCGGGCCGTTCAACCGCGCCTTCCGGGCCGAGACAGGGCAAAGCCCGACCGAGTTCCGGGCACAGGCCCATGGCAGGGTGCCACCCGCCGATTCCGGACATTCCGCGCCGATGCCCGCGAACATGCACTGATTTCTGAAATCGGGCGGAAAGCTTGCCCGGCATCGCCCAAGTCAGGGGGCATCACCCCCCCCTGACAGGAGCACCCGATGCCTCGCCTTCTTCTCGCCGCCCTCACCGCCCTGACCCTCGCAGGCCCCCTTGCCGCGCAGGACATGACATTCCCCAGCGGCAATTTTCCGCAACCCGGCACGTTCTGCGGTGCATTCCAGCTGTGCCAACCGCTTGTCACACGCGGCGCCGGTCAGTGAAGGGCACTCGGCGGCGCGAGACGTCGCGCCGCCGAGCCAAGCTACACAATCCTGGAAAACAGGATGTTGAATGAACCGACATGCAGACGGATGAAGCCGGCCGCGATCGCAAAAAGGCTCAGCCGAGGCGGTTCTTCACCATCGGACCGACCGCGCCGAAATCCATCTGGCCCGCGTGCCGACCTTTCAGCACGCCCATCACACGCCCCATGTCGCGGATGCTGGTCGCCCCCAACTCGGTAATCGCTTGGTCGACCGCCTCGTTGACTTCGGCATCGGTCAGTTGACGGGGCAGGAATTCCTCGATCACGGTGATCTCAGCGAGTTCCTTCTCGGCCAGATCCAGCCGTCCACCTTCCTCGTAGACACGCGCGCTTTCATGGCGCTGCTTGACCATTTTCGCAAGGATCGCAAGGACTTCACTGTCGCTGACGCCGTCATGGTTGTCCTTGGCGCGGGCTTCGATGTCCTGGTCTTTCACGGCGGCATTGATCAGACGCAGGGTGGAGAGGCGCAGCGCGTCCCTCTCCCGCATCGCGGTCTTGATGCCTTCGGTGATCTTCGTTCGCAAATCCATGGTCGCACCCTTCGGCAGCCCTGACGGAAGCCTCGCTAGATAAGGGATCGGGGCGCGCGCAACAAGGCTACTGCTTGACCCTGCCCCTGCGCCCCCCTAAACCGCCCGCAAGTTTGCCCGCAACTGCCATGCCGGAGACGGTTCATGCCCCATCGCCCCACCGCTTGCCTCGTCCTTGCCGACGGCACGATCTTCTACGGAAAAGGCTTTGGCGCCAAGGGGATGCGTGTGGCCGAGTTGTGTTTCAACACTTCGATGACTGGTTATCAGGAGATCATGACAGACCCGTCCTATGCGGGCCAGATCGTGACCTTCACCTTCCCCCATATCGGCAACACCGGGACAACCGCGGAAGATGACGAAACCGCCGATCCGGTGGCCGAGGGGATCGTGGTGAAGTGGGACATCACCGAGCCGTCGAACTGGCGGGCGCAGGCGCATCTTGTTGCATGGCTTGAGAAAACCGGGCGCGTCGGCATCGGCGGTATCGACACCCGCCGCCTGACGCGCGAGATCCGCCAGCAAGGCGCGCCCCATGTGGCGCTGGCCCATGACCCCGATGGCAATTTCGATCTGGAGGCGATGGTCGCCGCCGCGCGCGGCTTCGCAGGCCTCGAAGGCGTCGATCTTGCCCTTGGCGTCACCTGCGCGCAGTCCTATCGCTGGGACGAAACCCGTTGGGCCTGGCCCGATGGGTTCGGCCGGCGCGAGGGGACGGCACCCAGGGTCGTGGCACTCGATTACGGCGCCAAGCGCAACATTCTCAGGTGCCTGGCTTCAACAGGCCTCGACGTCATGGTGATGCCTGCAACGACGACCGCGGCCGAGGTTCTGGCCCAAAAGCCCGATGGCGTGTTCCTGTCGAATGGTCCCGGCGATCCAGCGGCGACGGGCGCTTACGCTGTGCCGATGATCCAGGGCGTTCTTGCCGAGGGCATCCCCGTCTTCGGCATCTGCCTCGGTCACCAGATGCTGGCTCTGGCATTGGGTGCCAAGACCATCAAGATGAACCACGGGCACCATGGCGCTAACCATCCCGTCAAGGATCTGACCACCGGCAAGGTCGAGATCACGTCGATGAACCATGGCTTTACCGTCGACAGCCAGACCCTGCCCAAGGGTGTCTCCGAGACCCATGTCAGCCTTTTCGACGGCTCGAACTGCGGCATTGCCCTCGACGGCAAGCCGGTGTTCTCGGTGCAATACCACCCCGAGGCCAGCCCCGGGCCGCAAGACAGCTTCTATCTGTTCGAGCGGTTCGCCAAGATATTGAAAGATCGGCAGAAAGTCCCGGCCTGACGCAACGCCGTCTCGACCGTTTACGATTTGTTAACCGATTTTCGCCATCAAGGGCTGTCGGGCAGGTTCCGGCGCTGGCATCGAGGGCTGACAGTTGGACGGGGATCGCCCCCAGACACGCAATTCGCAAGATCGCGGCGCAGGACTTGGCGTGCTTGCGCGCGCGGGACGATCTTTTCGCCCGCAAGTCGCCAAGCCCCGTTCAGAAGCCCGTGAACTCGGATCCGTGCTGCAGATGCGCGGCATCGTTTCACCGGCCCAACTGCAAGAAGCCGAAGCGGCCCAGCGCGGCACAAGCCTGACGCTGGGGCAGGTCCTTCTGACCCGCGGCATCCTCAGCGAGGCCGAGATGCTGTCTGCGCTTGCGCATATCTATCATATCGGCATCGCCGACCTTTCCGACGACCCGCCCGAGGCATCCCTGTCCGTCTATCTGCCAGCCCACCGCGCGATCGACGCGGAAGCAGTGATCTGGAAACGCTCGGGATCGGCATTTGTGGTGGCCACAAGCCGGCCCGACAAGATGGAGGCGTTGCGCGAGGTTCTGCCGCCCGGTGCCCGCCTTGTTTGCACCCTGGCTCCCCGCGCGCAGGTCATCGAAGCGCAGCGGCTGGTTTATGGCCCTGTCCTTGCCCGAAAGGCCGAAGGCCGCGCGCCCGCGCTCAATTCCTGCCGTTCCTGGCGCGGCGATACGCTGGGGCGGGGCGCGGTTGCCCTGTTCCTGATGGCCGCAGCCCTGCTTGTCATTGCGCCCGCCACCTTCGCGGCGCTGGTCTTCGGCGTGGCAATTGCGGTTTACGTCGCCAACTGCGCGCTGAAATTCACGGCCTTCGCCCATGCACTTCGCGCCGACCGGCAGGCCAGGGCCGCACCCGACCCGTCCGGCACCGACAGCCGCTTCCTGCACCTGCCCACCGTCTCGATCCTGGTTCCCTTGTTTCGCGAACCCGAGGTGGCGGGCGCTCTGGTGGAGCGACTACGTCAGATCGATTACCCGCACGAACGGCTCGACGTTCTGTTGGCGGTGGAAGAGGGCGATCCGATGACCCTTGGCGCGCTGCGGGCGGGCAGCCTGCCGCCGTGGATGCGCGCCGTTATCGTCCCGCGTGGCCATCCGCAGACCAAGCCGCGCGCCCTGAACTATGCACTCAACTATGCGCGGGGCGACATCGTGGGCATCTACGATGCCGAGGATCGGCCGGACCCCGACCAGATCCGCAAGGTAGTGCAACGCTTTGCCGAGGTGCCCGCCAATGTCGCCTGCCTGCAAGGCAGGCTTGATTACTACAACGCCCGCCACAACTGGCTGAGCCGCCTGTTCACCGTCGAATACGCCGCATGGTTCCGCGTTCTTCTGCCCGGCGTGCAGCGCATGGGGCTGGTCGTGCCCTTGGGCGGAACGACGTTGTTTCTACGCAAGCATGTTCTGGAAACGGTCGGCGCTTGGGATGCCCACAATGTGACCGAGGACGCCGAACTGGGCCTGCGTCTGGCGCGCGCGGGCTTTCGCACCGAGATCGTCGACACCACGACATTCGAGGAAGCCAATGCCGCCACCTATCCGTGGATCCGCCAGCGTTCCCGCTGGTTGAAGGGCTATCTGATGACGTGGGGCGCCGCGATGCGCGATCCGGTCGCCCTCTGGCGCGACCTTGGAACATGGCGCTTCCTTGGGCTGCAGGTGCAGTTTCTGGGGGCGGTCATGGGTTTCCTACTGGCCCCGCTGCTCTGGAGCTTCACGCTCAAACCCTTCGGCGTCTGGCATCCGCTGGACGCGGTGCTGTCACCCTTTGCCTATGGCCTGCTGGCAGCGGCGATGATCGCGGGCCTGCTGGGTTCCATTGCGCTGTCTCTTTACGCCTGCCACGCGCCGCATCTGCGCCACTTGCGGCTGATCTCACCGCTGGTCGAGCCCTATTACCTGTTCGGGACCATCGCGGCCTGGATCGGCCTTTTCGAGTTGATGGCGCGCCCGTTCTTCTGGGCCAAGACCACCCACGGGGGCTTTGGCGCGGCCGAGTTGGAGGGGCGCGCCACTCCCGCACCGATGCACGTGATCAGCGCCGCTGCGCCTCTTCCTTGAGGCGCACCTTGAAGGCCGTCGACAAGTGCGATTTCAATGCCGTCGCTGCCCGCTCTCCATTGCGCGCCTGGATCGCGTCGACAATCGCATCATGTTCGGCCAGCGCATCCTCGCCCCGCCCTGCCGCCGCCAGGGACGTGCGCGCCATCAGCGCCATGGAGCGGTAGACAAGGTCCAGCTGCTGCACGAGATAGCGGTTATGGGACGCCAAATGGATCTGGTGGTGAAAACGCCGGTTGGCGCGGGCCAGCGCTTCGGGATCGCCCAGAAGCGCGCGGTCCCGCTCCACCATCTCGCGCAGAACCGCGATTTCCTCATCGGCGGCGTGCTGCGCCGCAAGGCGTGCGGCCAGCGCCTCCAACTCTTGCCGGACGGCATAAAGTTCGGCCATCTGAGCATGGTCAAGCGACGCCACGATCAGCGACCGCCCGTCTCGCGTCAGCAGGGATTGCGTCTCCAACCGCTGGAGCGCCTCGCGGATCGGGGTGCGGCTGACGCCGAAACGGTCCGCCAATTCACTTTCCACCAGCCGCGATCCCGGTCGGTAGACGCCCCCGTCGATCGCGTCGAGGATCAGTTGATAAGCGTCTTTCTGTGCAACCTCGGCCATCTTGGCACGTCCCCCGTAGCAAGCCCCGGAAAGCTAGGCGGGGGCCCCGAGCCTGTCCAGTGCCTTGCGGCAAGCGGCCCGTCGACGTAAGCGAGTTCCATGACCAGACTTTCCAACATCGACACCTGGGTTTTCGACCTCGACAACACCCTTTACCCGCCCGAAATGGCGTTGTTCCCGCAGGTGAACGCGAAGATGACCGCTTGGGTCATGCAGGAATTGGGGGTCACAGCGGCGGAGGCTGACACGCTGCGCCACCGCTACTACCTCGACCACGGGACCACGCTGGCGGGCCTGATGACCCATCACGGGATGTCGCCCGAGGAGTACCTGATCGCCGTCCATGACATTGATTTCACGGTCCTTGCGCCCGATACCGCGCTGGCGGATGCGATCGCCGCCCTGCCCGGCCGCAAGATCATCTACACCAACGGCACGGCGCCCTATGCCCGCGCCGTCACCCATGCACGGGGTCTTGGCGGGCTCTTTGACGCCATCTACGGCGTGGAGCATGCGGGCTATCACCCCAAGCCGGGCGCTTTGGCATTCCAGACCGTCTTCGGGCTTGACGGGTTGACCCCCACACGCGCGGCGATGTTCGAGGATGAAGCCCGCAACCTTGCCGTGCCCCACGCCATGGGCTTGCGCACGATCCATGTCGCGCCCTCGCCCGAGCCTGCCGCCCATATCCACCACCACACCGGCGATCTGACCGCCTTCCTGCGCGCGCTGCCCGCGTAAACGACCCGGGGCAGAACGCCACAGTGCCGAAGACGCGAACGCCCCTATCCTTGAGCGCATGAGAGACCATGACATCTTCATCTCCGGCGGCGGCGTCGCGGGTCTGGCGGCGACGATAGCCTTCGCGCAGGCCGGGTTCAGCACGCTCTGCGCCGACCCCACACCGCCTGTCACCACGCGGGAGGGCGCGGGGTCGGACCTGCGCACCACAGCGTTCCTGCAACCGGCGAAGGCGTTCCTGGACCATATCGGGCTATGGGCTCGCCTCGCGCCCCATGCCACCCCCCTGCAAGTCATGCGCATCGTCGACGCCGGGGGACCGGACGCCGCCAGCCCGCGTGCAAGCCACGATTTTGATGCCGCCGACATCTCGGACCAGCCCTTCGGTTGGAACCTGCCCAACTGGCTGCTGCGCCGCGAGATGGTGGCGAATCTGGAAGGTTTGCCCAACGCAACCTTCCTGCCCGGCACCGGCACGGCGGATGTCCTGACGCGGGATCGGGAGGCGTTGGTGCGGCTGAGTGACGGCACGCGCCTGCGGGTGCGGCTGGTCGTGGCTGCCGATGGCCGGACCTCTCCGGTGCGGGAAGCGGTGGGAATCGAGGTGAAAACAACGCGCTACGGCCAGAAGGCGCTGGCCTTCGCCGTGACGCATGACGCCCCCCACGACAATGTCTCAACCGAAATCCACCGCAGCGGTGGGCCCTTCACGCTGGTGCCCCTGCCCGACCATGACGGTCGCCCCTGTTCCGCCGTGATCTGGATGGAACGCGGGCCAGAAGCTTTGCGCCTTGCCGCCTTGCCCGAGCCTGCGTTCGAGGCAGAGATGACGGTGCGATCCGCAGGGCTTTACGGGCCACTGCGGCTGGCGTCGCGCCGCGCGCTTTGGCCGATCATCAGCCAGATTGCCGAGCGTCTGACGGCCAAACGCGTGGCACTGGTGGCAGAAGCCGCGCATGTGGTGCCACCAATCGGCGCGCAGGGACTGAACATGAGCCTTGCCGATATCTCTGTCCTGCTTGAGCTGGCAACAGGCCGCGACCCCGGCGAAGCAGAGTTGTTGCGCCGGTACGAGCGGGCCCGATACCCCGAGATTGTGACGCGGGTGGCAGGCGTCGACGCGCTGAACCGCGCGTCGATGGCGCAGGCGCAGGGGCTGCGCGATCTGCGTTTGCACGGGCTGAACGCGCTCTACGCCGCAACGCCATTACGCAAGAGCATGATGCGGGCGGGGCTTGGCGCAAGCGGCTGACTTGGGGGCCAGCCCCCTTGTCTGGGGCTTCGCCCCTCCTTCGGACCCCCCGGAGTATTCTTGAAAAGATGAAAGGCGGCGCGGCGCGGTCGGCGCGGTCAGGGAAAGACCTTGTCGAGCGCCTCCTTCAGGCGGGCCAGCGCCGCGTCGACGTCGTAGAGTTTGTCGAGGCCGAAGAGGCCCAGCCGGAAGGTCATGAAATCCGCCGGCTCATCAACCTGCAGCGGCACGCCGGCGGCGATCTGCATGCCCTGCGCCGCGAATTTTGCGCCGGATTTGATCTCGGGGTCGGTGGTGTAGCTGACCACGACGCCGGGCGCGCCGAAGCCCTCGGCCGCGACCGACCGGATCCCTTTGGCGGCCAGCATGGCGCGGACGCCGTTGCCAAGCGCCCACTGCGCCTCTTTCAACCGATCGAAGCCGAAATCGCGCGTCTCGAGCATCGTGTCGCGGAACACGCGCAGCGCGTCGGTGGGCATGGTGGCGTGGTAGGCGTGGCCGCCCGCCTCGTAGGCTACCATGATCTTGTGCCACTGCTTCAGGTCGCCCGCGAAGCTGTTGGACGCGGTTTCCGCCATCCGCGCCACGGCACGCTCCGACATCATCACAAGGCCCGCGCAGGGTTGCGCCGACCATCCCTTTTGCGGCGCCGAGATCAGGACATCGACGCCGGTTTCCTTCATGTCGACCCAGGCGCAGCCGGAGGCGATGCAGTCCAGCACCATCAACGCCCCGACCTCGTGGGCGGCGGCGGCAAGGGCGGCGATATAGTCATCGGGCAAGATCACACCCGCCGACGTCTCGACATGGGGGGCGAAGACGATGCCGGGGCGGTCCGAGAGGATGCGGCGCGTGACCTCGTCGATGGGCGGCGGCGCATAGGGCGATTGCGGCGCATTGCCCGAGGAGCGCGCCTTCATCACCGTGACCTCGCCCGCAAAACCGCCGGCATCGAGGATCTGCGACCAGCGGTACGAGAACCAGCCGTTGCGCACCACCAGAACCTTCGCGCCTTGGGCGAACTGGCGTGCGACCGCCTCCATCCCGAAGGTGCCGCCGCCCGGGATCAGCGCCACCGCGTCGGCGTTGTAGACCTGCTTCAGCATCGCCGAGATGTCTGTCATCACGTGGCGGAAACTGGCGGACATGTGGTTGAGCGAGCGGTCGGTGAAGACCACCGAATATTCCAGCAATCCATCGGGGTCGATGTTGTCGAGCAGTGCGGTCATGGCGTGATCTCCTTCGTTGCACCCGGGGTAGTGCGCTTGGGGGCGGATGTTCAAGGGGAAGGGTAGCGCTGCCCGGAAAAAGACTCTGTGGCTTGGCGCCTCACGTGCTCTTGCCGCGACTGTCCCGAAGCTGGAAACTCAGTTGTGCGTATCCGGCGACAATAAGGGTGAATTCCCGCCGATGCTGCCCAAATTACGCTCGATCACGCGGAAGTTTGGCCCTTCCGCGGGCAATCTGGCCCGTTTCGCAGGTGTAGGAAAAAGCCCGACTGTCGTAGTCTATAATCAAGCACAGGAGCACTGCCATGCCCGACGGCCGACTGATCGTTTTCGGATCCGATGTCATCAAGGACCCCGGCATCGGGACCAATTCCGGCGCGGGTACGGCTGGTCAGGGGACGGCGACCGTGCAATCGGGCATTCGGGTTTTTGAGGACGACGATATCGTCGAGCTGGACATCAAGAATATCGATGCGAATGGCGAGTTGGGCAATGCGTCGGGACTTGCCGATGTCACCGTCTTCGACAGCTATGCCGACTTTCTCGCGGGGAATACCAAGTTCAACTACAAGCCGCAGAATCCGGACCAGACCGCCAACCTGCAATCGGATCTCAGCGGCCATGGCGATGGCTATGCGCGTTTCGTCTCGGCCAATATCCTACTGCCCGATGCAAGTCCGGGGGCGCCGACGTTCAATCAGCTGTTCATTGCTCCGGGCAGCGGCATCGCACGACCTGTCGGCAATGGCGGGCAAGTCACGTTGAACCGCAATCAGGATTTCGACTTCAATGGCGACGGCGATACGACCGATCCGGGCGAGCCCGGCAACAACCTGCTTCGGGTTGGCGACTACGTCACACCAACGATCTGCTTCACTCGTGGCACCATGATCCTGACCCCGACGGGAGAGCGCAGGATCGATGATCTGCGCCCCGGCGATCTGGTCTGGACCATGGATAGTGGGCCACAGCCCGTTCGCTGGATCGGGCACCGACGACTGCCCGCGACGGGCAGCTTCGCGCCGGTGCGGTTTGCGCCCGAGACGATCGGCAATGTTCGCCCCCTGGAAGTGTCGCAGAACCATCGCGTCTTGCGAAGCGGTGCCGCGATCGAGTTGCTGTTCGGCACGTCGGAAGTGCTGGTGCCGGCCAGGTTCCTGCTCAACGGCGCCACTATAACCCTGCGCGAGGGGGGCTGGGTCGACTATGTCCACCTGCTTTTCGACGCGCATCAGGTGATCTGGGCCAACGGGGCACCCACTGAGAGCCTGCGTTCCGCCCCTGGCAGGGCCGCAGACGCGGCGCTTGCTGCGTCCGCGGCCGAGTTGCTGGCGATTTTTCCCGACCTCGCAGGCATCGACTCTCCGGAAGGCGACGGCGCCCGGCGCTGTTTGCGGCGGTATGAGGCGGCGCTGCTCTAGTCTCGTCAGATCGGGCCGGGGCGTCGCTCTTCACTTAGAAGCACGTTGGCCTCGACCGTGCCGACCGACGGCAGCGTCATGATGCGCCGCCGCAAGACCCGCTCGAAATCCGACAGATCCCGCGCAACCACGCGCAGACGATAGTCATAGAGGCCCAGCACATGCTCGACCGTCTGCACCTCGGGGATGGCCGATATGGCGCGCTCGAATTCCTCCAGACTGACGCGGGATTTCGCCGCCAGCTTCACGCCGAGAAACACGGTGACGCCAAAGCCCAGCTTGGCCGCATCCAGATCGAGCCTGCGGCCCGCGATGATGCCGGCCTCGGACAAGCGCTGGATGCGGCGCCAGCTGGCCGGTTGGCTGAGGCCGACCTGCCGCCCGATCTCGGATGCCTTCAGCGTCGCGTCCCCGGTCAGCAGCCGCAAGATGGCGCGGTCGATGTCGTCAGGCTCGATCATAGCGGCAGGGTTGTCGCGTTCTTGATCGTGGCGACCTGCATCAGCGCCTCGATATCTGCGATATGCGGCAGCGTCAGTATGCGGCCCCGGTAGATCTGCTGATACTCGGCCAGATCGCGGGCGATGACCTTCAGGCGCGCGTCGACGCGACCAAGGAACGTCTGGATCTCGATCACTTCGGGCACCTCGCGGGCGGCGTCCAGAAACTCGTCGAAGGCGCGCGGGTTTGTCTTGTCGAGTGTGATACGCAGGCTGACCTCGACACTGTAGCCCAACGCATGCCAATCGATCACCGCGTGCTGGCCGCGCAACACGCCGCTGGATTGCAGCCGTTCCAGCCGCTTGTAGGCGGTCGCAAGCGGCAATCGCGCGGCCTCGGCCAAGGCACCGATGGGCTGGCTTGGGTCGGCTTGCAACTGGCGGAGCAGGCGTCGGTCGATGTCGTCGAGCATGGAATTCCGAAGATGGGCCGAATGGAGAATGAATTTCTCACCTAGCGTGCAAAATCCCAAAAATCAAATGGCGATTTTAAGCAGGAATTGCGGGATAACCCGCTCAATTATTGACGCCAAGGGAGAGAGACATGCGCGTTTACTACGATCGCGATTGCGATGTGAACCTGATCAAGGACATGAAGGTGGCCATCCTCGGCTATGGCAGCCAGGGCCATGCCCACGCGCTGAACCTGCGCGACAGCGGCGCGAAGAACGTCGTCGTGGCGCTGCGCGAAGGCTCCGCCTCCGCCAAGAAGGCCGACGGCGAAGGCCTCAAGGTCATGGGTATCGCCGAAGCCGCCGCTTGGGCCGACCTGATCATGTTCACCATGCCGGACGAGCTTCAGGCCGACACATACAAGAAATACGTCCACGACAACATCCGCGACGGCGCTGCCATTGCCTTCGCCCACGGCCTCAACATCCATTTCGGCCTGATCGAAGCCAAACCTGGCGTCGACGTCATCATGATGGCCCCCAAGGGCCCCGGCCACACCGTGCGCGGCGAATACACCAAGGGCGGCGGCGTGCCCTGCCTTGTGGCGGTCCACAACGACGCCTCGGGCCGTGCGCTGGAAATCGGCTTGTCCTATTGCTCCGCCATTGGCGGTGGGCGCTCGGGCATCATCGAGACCAATTTCCGCGAAGAATGCGAAACCGATCTTTTCGGTGAGCAGGCCGTGCTTTGCGGTGGCCTGGTCGAGCTGATCCGCATGGGCTTCGAGACATTGGTCGAGGCAGGCTACGAGCCCGAGATGGCCTATTTCGAATGCCTGCACGAAGTGAAGCTGATCGTCGATCTGATCTACGAAGGCGGCATCGCCAACATGAACTACTCGATCTCCAACACGGCCGAATACGGCGAATATGTCTCGGGTCCGCGCATCCTGCCCTACGACGAGACAAAGGCCCGGATGAAGGCGGTGCTGCGCGACATCCAGACCGGCAAGTTCGTGCGGGATTTCATGCAGGAAAATGCGGTCGGCCAGCCTTCGTTCAAGGCAACGCGCCGCCTGAACGACGAGCATCAGATCGAGCAGGTCGGCGAAAAGCTGCGCGCGATGATGCCGTGGATTTCCAAGGGGAAAATGGTGGACAAGGCGAAGAACTGACGCTTTCCACCTGTCGGCAACACGAAAGCGGGGCCATCATGGCCCCGCTTTTTTTGTCAATCCCGCGGATGAACCTCGCCGTTGCCGATGCGCGGCGCGGTGACGGGGTTCGGCCCCGGTCCGTCCTTGGCAAGCGACGACTTTGGCGCATTCGGGTCAGCCAACTTCTCTTCGGTTCGCTTCTTGCTGATGCCCGCCCAGACAAGGAACGAGACCATCGTGAGCAGGAACAGACCAGCGAGAAAATACCACGTTTCCATTTTGTCCTCCTTGACGGTGTTGATGGCGAGGAAACGTCGCAGGAAGGGGGATGGTTCCGTTGAATCGCCGCTCCGGCGCGACCGTCGATGCCAAGTTGACCGCACCGCGCTGGCAAGTCACATCTGGCCGATGGAGCCCCACACATGACTACCCCCACCCCCACCGCGCCGGGCGCGTTGAACTGGCTGCTGGTGGTCGTGCTTGGCGTCATCTGGGGAACCGCCTTCATGGGCGTCTCCACGGCGCTGACCGGCCTGACGCCTTGGTGGGTTACAGCGGGGCGGATCGGCCTTGCGGCCTTGGTGTTGGTGCCAGTGGGCGCGCTGATGGGTCAGCCGCTCTGGCGCTTGCGGGGCGCGCGCGCCTGGGCATCGGTCGCATTTGTCGGCATCATCGCCACGGCAATGCCCTTTGCGTTGCTCAGCTGGGGTCTGACGCAGGTGCCCTCGGCCTTTGCCGGTGTGGCGATGGGGGCCGTGCCGTTGCTTGTGCTGCCGCTGGTGGCGATCTTCTCTCCGGAAGAGGGGATCGGTCCCCGCCGCCTGATCGGTGTAGCGCTTGGCTTCGTGGGGCTGGTGATCCTGATCGGACCCGGCGCGCTCAGCGACGGGACGTTGATGGGACGGCTGGCCTGCATCGGCGCTGCGGCATGCTACGCGATGGGTTCGGTCGTGACGCGACGCGCGCCCGCCATGCCGCCCTTGGCCTTCGCGGCGGGCGGGCTGTCGATTGGCGCATTGGTGCTGGTCCCGCTGGCCTTCATGCTCGAAGGCCCGCCAAGCCTTGACCAACCGATTGCCGGTTGGGCATTGCTCTACGTGGCGCTCTTTCCGACCGGAATAGCCGCGATCATCCGGGTGCGCGTCATCACCACGGCGGGGTCGCTCTTCATGTCGCTCACCAGTTACATGGTGCCGGTTTGGGCCGTCCTTTTTGGCGCAACGATCATGGGCGAGGATCTGCCGCCACAGCTATTGTGGGCGCTGGCCCTTATTCTGTGTGGGATCGGCATCAGCCAATCCCGCGCTCTGCTTCAGCAACTGCGGCCCAGCACCAGCACCGAATAGGTGCCATTGCGGGCAAAGCCGAACTGCGTCGCCTCTGGCGCAAGGATATTGCGGCGATGGCCGTCCGAGGTCATCCAGTCCTGAAACACCTGCGCGATGCTGGCTTGGCCATGGGCGAGGTTTTCAGCCGCAAAACAGGTGTTATAGCCTGCCTGCCGCACGCGCCCGGAAAGGTCCGAGCCATTGCTGCCGGTGTGGGTGAAGTTGCCGCTTTGCGCCATGTAGTCGGCATGCGCCTGTGCAGCGGCCTGCAGGGCCGCGGAATGCCCCAGCGGACGCGCAAGGCCGTTGCCCGCGCGCAGCGCAGACACCCGCGTGCCGACAGCGGCGATATCGACGCTTTGCCCGAAGCTCAAACGCTGTGTCTCGCCCACCCCATCACGGGTGCTGATGGACGGCTGACATGCAGCAAGTCCCAGCGAGAGGGCAAGAAGAATAGAAGTCAGACGGATCGTCATTTTGCAGGATCCTTTTTTTGTGTGCTCGATTGACGACAGGATGCCTGAGACGCCCTTTGCGGGCAAGGGTGATGCAGGGACGCGCTTGCCGCTATGTGGATAAATCTTGGGATAAATTTTGAGCAGGTTGGATTTGCGAAAGTCTGACGGGGATTTGCCGTGATTCTCGCTAAAATTGTCCGAAAACGTCAGGCCGGATCAATCGGCAAGCTCTTGCGCAAGCTGCCGCTGCCGCGCCAGTCGGGGCGCAAGATCCAGCGTCGCGATGCGACCGTCCTGCACCAAGCGCCGCCCTTCGACGAACAGATCGCGCACCCGGCGCGGCCCTGCCAGCACCAGGGCGGCACAGTCCCAACTGCCCGCCGCCTCCACCCCGGACATATCCCAGATCGCCAGATCGGCGCGGAAACCCGGCGCGATCTGCCCGATCTCGGACCCACGACCCAGCACCTCGGCCCCGCCTCGCGTGGCAATGCGCAACGCCTCCCGCGCCGACATCGCGCCCGGCCCCATGGCCACGCGCTGCAACAGCAGCGTCTGACGCGCCTCGTCGATCAGGCTGCCGGCGTCGTTGGACGCCGAGCCATCGACGCCAAGCCCCACCTTCACCCCCGCATCGCGCATCGCCCGCACCGGCGCAATGCCCGAGGCGAGCCGGCAGTTCGAGCAGGGGCAATGCGCCACGCCGGTGCCCGAGCGGGCAAAAAGGGCAATCTCGCCCGCGTCCAGTTTCACGCAATGCGCGTGCCAGACGTCATCGCCCGTCCAGCCCAGAGCTTCCGCATAGTCGCCGGGACGACAGCCGAATTTCTCCAGCGAATAGGCGATGTCCTCGTCATTCTCGGCCAGATGGGTGTGCATCATCACGCCCTTGTCGCGCGCCAGAAGGGCGGCATCACGCATCAATTCGCGGCTGACCGAAAAGGGCGAGCACGGGGCGACGCCGACCCGGCACATCGAACCGGGCGCAGGATCATGGAACGCGTCGATGACGCGCAGGCAATCCTTCAGGATTGCGGCCTCGTCCTCGACCAGATCATCCGGCGGCAACCCGCCCTGCGACACCCCGATCGACATCGCTCCTCGGGTCGGATGGAAGCGAAGCCCGATCTCGGCCGCGGCCCCGATGGTATCATCGAGCCGCGATCCGTTCGGGAAGAGGTACAGATGGTCCGATGACGTGGAACAGCCCGACAGCGCCAGTTCCGCCAGGCCGATCGTGGCCGACACCGCCATGTGGTCGGGGGTGAAGCGCTGCCAGATCGGGTAAAGCGTCTGCAACCATCCAAAAAGCGCGGCATCCTGCGCGCCGGGGACAGCGCGCGTCAGCGTCTGAAACAGGTGATGGTGCGTGTTCACCAACCCCGGCGTGACGAGGCAATCGCTGCAATCCAGCACTTCCGCCCCCGTCAGGCCGCGCCCGATCCGGGCAATGACCCCGTCGCGCAACAGGATGTCGACGTCGCGCCACTCGGACCCCGCGTCATCCATCGCAAGGCAGCTTGAGACGTTGCGCAGCAGTATCTCAGCCACCACCCGCCTCCCGAAACAGTGCCAGAGCCGCCGTATGCAAGGTGCGAGAGGACGCCGCGACGATCCGCCCGCCGCCATGCGCCGGTCGCCCTTCCCAGTCGGTCACGATCCCGCCTGCCGCCTCGATCACCGCAATCGGGGCGGCCACGTCATAGCTTTGCAGTCCCGCCTCGATCACCAGATCGACATGGCCCGCGGCCAGCAGGGCATAGGCGTAGCAATCGCAGCCATAGCGCGTCATCCGAACCTTGTCGCGCACCGCCTCGAAGCCGCGGCGATCCTCAGGCGTGCCAACCTCGGGGAAGGTGGAGAAAAGCACGGCCTCCGCCATGCTGTCTGCCGGGGAAACGCCCAAGGCCCGCTCGCCCAGCGGGCCCACCATCCGGGCGCGGCCAAAGCCGCCTTCGAAGCGCTCGCCGATATAGGGCTGGTCGATGATCCCGAAGATCGGACCGTTCGTATCGCACAGCGCCACCAGCACACCCCATGTCGGCGTGCCCGCGACGAAGCCGCGCGTGCCATCGATCGGGTCGAGCACCCAGGTCAGGCCAGAGGTGCCGGGGCTCGCCCCCTCTTCCTCGCCCAGAATGGCGTCTTCGGGCCGCATCTGGGCAAGAACGTCCCGCATGGCGGCTTCGGACGCGCGGTCGGCGATGGTGACGGGATCAAACCGCGCGCTTTCCTTGGAGACCGTCCCCAGACCAGCTTGACGGAAATGCGGCAAGATGGCCGCGCGGGCCGCATCGGCAAGCGCGTGGGCAGTCGCCATCAGCGATATGTGGTCAAGATCCCTGTCGGCCATTCCTTGACACCCCTTGCTTCCGTCCAGATGCCGTCTCGGGTCGCACGGGGCGGGCAGCCCGGTCAAGTCACCTCAGGCAGCCGCATCCGACAGCACGCGCGCAAGGTCCAGCAAACGCAGCCGCTGGTTCTCGGGAAGTGCCTGATAGCACCGGACAAGTTCCTGCGCCTGCCGGTCATCCTTCAGTGGCTGCCTCAGGTCGGACCGGCCCCCCTCCTCCGCAGACCCATCCATCTCATCGAAGAAATCGGCGACCGGCATCTTCAGGGCTTGCGCAATCTCCCAGAGCCGCGAGGCAGATACACGGTTGGCCCCGGTCTCGTATTTCTGGATCTGCTGGAACTTGATGCCGACAGCGGCGGCCAATTGTGCCTGCGTGATGCCCACCATCCAGCGCCGCTGCCGGATGCGCTTGCCGACATGGATGTCCACCGGATGCGCCATCTGCCTCTCCCTGTCACCAACCCCCGACCATCGCTCGGAGGTCTTGCTTCCCTGGAAAATTGTAGTGCCGGACAGGCCGCCTTCAATGCCAGGTTGAGCGAATTTCGGGCGCGCTCTGGCACGGGGCGGGCCTTGGGGCTAGAACGGTGCTTCAGGCGGCAAGGGATGGGGAACGCAAATGCGGGCTTATGTGGTAACCGATCACGGGCTTGCGCCCACGGTCCAGAAGATCGAGACGCCGGCGCCCGGCCCCGGTCAGGTGCTGATCCGCATTGCCGCTTGCGGGCTCAACTTCGCCGATCTTCTGATGGCAAAGGGCACCTACCAGGATACGCCCGCCCGGCCCTTCACCCTCGGGATGGAGATCGCGGGTGTGGTGGAGGCGCAGGGCGCCGGTGTCACCTCGCCCGGGATCGGTGCTCGCGTCGCGGTGTTCGAGGGGTCTGGCGGACTGGCCGAGGCGGGCGTCTTCGACGCCGCGCGCTGCGTTCCGATCCCGGACGAGATGCCGTTCGAGGTCGCGGCAGGCTTCATCGTCGCCTATGGCACGTCGCACCTTGCGCTGACCGACCGCGCGCGGTTGGTTCCGGGCGAGCGTCTGCTGGTGCTGGGCGCTGCGGGCGGCGTCGGCCTGACGGCCGTCGAACTGGGCGCTGCGATGGGGGCCGAGGTAATCGCCGTGGCCCGGGGGGCAGAGAAGCTGGCCGTGGCAAAGGTCGTGGGCGCGGCGCATCTGATCGACAGCGACACCGCCGACCTGCGGGCCGAGGTGAAGGCGCTTGGCGGCGCGGACGTGGTCTATGACGCCGTCGGCGGCGACGCGTTCAAGGCCGCTTTCCGCGCCATGAATGCCGGCGGGCGGTTGCTGGTGATCGGGTTCGCCAGCGGCGAGATCCCGCAGATCGCCGCCAACCATCTTCTGGTCAAGAACATCGACGCGATCGGCTTCTACTGGGGCGGCTACCTGCGCTGGGCCCCGGAACGCCTTGCCCGAAGTCTCGGGCAGTTGATGGAGATGTATCAGGCCGGCGCGCTGAAGCCCCATATCGGGGCGACCCTGCCGCTGGATCGTGCGGGCGAGGCGCTGGCGTTGCTGCGCGATCGCAAGGTGGCAGGCAAGGTTGTGGTGACGATGGACTGACGCGGCCGTGCGGGACTTGAACCGGCGGCTTGCCTCCTGCGCACAGAAGGGAAACGCGCCGCCGACGGCCAACCGACCTGCAAGCTAACCTTGAGGCAACCGCACTGTCGGCTTTCGTCGCGGAAACCAGCGGCGCGGACGTGTCGCAAACCCCTCACATCCCGCGATAGGCCTGCCGGATGAGTCCCACCAACGCGTCCATCGGCTCTGTCCGTGCCAGATCGGACCGATACATGTTGATCTTGATCCGCGGCAATGTCGGCAGGGCGCCGCCATGGGCGACCACCTCGACATAGGGCGGCTCGGTCCCTTCGATGATCGCGTGAAGCGCCAGATCGGCGCTTACCGTGGCCTCGACAGTCCGGATCGAGTCCGATTCGACCGCCATCTCCCACGATATTCCCGATGCATCCAGCGCCGCCAACGCCGGGCCGCGAAAGATGCAGGCATGCTCGAACGCCAACCTCAGCGGCCGTCTTTTCCACATCTGTCCCGCAATCGCCCCGATCCAGACCAGCGGGCGTTCCAGCAACGTCTCGCCCCCCGCATGGAGCCGTTCCTCGGTGGTCAGGATCACGTCCGCCTCGCCTCGCGCCATGGCGGCCTTCAGCTTGATCGTGCCATGGGACAGCAACTGCACCTTCATCCTCGGATAGGCCGCGTTGAAGCGGTGCAGCACCTCGGGGATGGCGGGATAGACGATGTCGTGGGGGACGCCCAGAATCAGCTCGCCCTCGTATTCGTTGGCGGTCAGCCGGCCCAGCACCTCGTCGTTCAACTCGAGCATTCGGCGCGCATAGCCCAGCATCTGCTCGCCCGCGCCGGTCAGGTCCAGTCGCCTTGTGGAGCGGTTGAAAAGGGAGACATCCAACGCCTCCTCAAGCCGCTTGAGCTGCATGGAAACGGCCGATTGCGTCAGGTTCAGGAAGCCCGATGCCTTGGTGACGCCACCGGCATCCACCACGGTGACAAACGCGCGCAAGGAGGTCAGGTCAAGGTTCCGGGGCATTCATCAATCCTTGTGATGTTTTGCTTCAAGAACATTCGTTATCAAAATATCAATCGCTGGTCCATATATCACGCATCGAAATGCAATCCTGATGTTTCGTCACTGATAGGAAAGGTATCCCCATGGCTCACCAGTCTCTCTCGCGCCCCTTCAAGGGCCTTTTGGTGACCGCTGCCTCGCAGGCCCGGCGCCCCCTCTTGCAACGCATGTTCGGCGTGTGGCGCCAGCGTCAGCATCTTGATCGGCTGCCCGAGCATATGCGCCGCGACATCGGGCTGTCCGACCGCGATATTGCCGAAGAAGTCGCACGCCCGATCTGGGATGTTCCGGCCAACTGGCGGCAGTAGCTCGGCTTTTCCAATCCCGATTTCGATCCCGATAGGAAAAAACTATTGACCTCCGCAGCGCCTGCGGGGGTCTGTCGCTTGAAAAATGCCGCAACCTCACCGATATTGACGCCTGAGGCACCCCACTGCGGGGACCTGTGGGTTTTATTGGAGGAAACCATGGCTGAATATCAGACGATGCGCGCTCGTGGCGTGGCCGTCTCCGCCGCGGAGATCGACCAGGGCCTGCGCGCCCATATGAACAAAGTCTACGCGACAATGTCGATCGGCATGCTGATCACGTTTGCAGCCGCGTGGGCAATTTCCAACCTCGCCGTCACCACGGAACCGAGCCAGGCTGTCGTCCAGCTTGACAACGGCATGCTGCTCACAAGCCTCGGGGCCGCGATCTACACATCGCCCCTGATGTACGTCATCATGTTCGCGCCGCTGATCTTCGTGTTCGGCTTCTCCGCGATGATGAACCGGATGTCCGCAGCCGCCGCGCAGGTCGTGTTCTACGCCTTCGCCGCCGTCATGGGCCTCTCGATCAGCTCGATCTTCCTGGTCTTCACCGGCGTGTCGATCATCCAGACCTTCCTGATCACCTCGATCGCTTTCGCCGGTCTGTCGCTCTACGGGTACGTGACCAAGCGTGATCTGTCGGGCATGGGCACCTTCCTGATGATGGGTGTGATCGGCCTGATCGTGGCGTCGATCGTGAACCTGTTCCTCGGCAACAGCATCGTCACGCTGGCGATCTCAGCCCTTGGCGTTCTGATCTTCGCAGGCCTCACCGCCTACGACACCCAGGCGATCAAGCAGGAATATGTCGATCATGCCCAGCATGGCGACAGTGAGTGGTTGGGCAAGTCGGTCATCATGGGCGCGCTGCGCCTCTACCTCGACTTCATCAACATGTTCATGTTCCTGCTGCAGCTTTTCGGCAACCGGAACTGAACTTTCACTGAACTGATCAGAGTAAGGGCCGGGCACATTGCCCGGCCCTTTTTTGTTGCGCCGGGCGATGCGACGCACCACAAGTCTGGTCAGGGGAAGCGGCTCCCCTTCAGGCCCTCCCGGCCCAAGGTTCCGATTTGCGACACCTTGGATGCCCCTGAAGGAGCCCGGATATGCCATCCCCCTTTCCCGCCCTTTCGCCCTGCGAATGCCTCTTGGCACTCGCCAGCCCGACCGCGCCGGTCCTGCTGGATGTTCGCCTGCCCGAGGATATCGCCGGGTTTCCCGCCACCCTCCCCGCTGCCCGGTTCGCCGCCTATGACGATCTGGACGCCCATCTGGCACTGGCCCGCGGCCACGGCGCCATCGTGATCTGCCACAAGGGCCTGAAGATCAGCGCCGGGGCCGTCGCACGCCTTGCCGCACGGGGCGTGCACGCGTGGCGGCTGACGGGCGGCATCGTCGGTTGGGAGGCGGCAGGCTTGCCGACGATCGCCATCGACGCGCTGCGCCCTGCCCGGATCGCCGTGCCGCTGGACGCCACGCCCGACGAGGCGCTGACGGCATGGGCCACGATGCGCTTCACCGCCCCCGAGGCCGAGTTGATGGAAATCCCCCGATCCGACCTGTCGGGTGTCTGCGACCGCTTCGCCGCCACCCTGACCGCGCACCTGACCCCGCCGCCCCTGCCGGGGTTGGATATTCAGGCGCTGGCGCGCGCGCCGCTCCTCGCGACGCTCCTCGCCGGGTGTGCGCGGCCGTCCGATGCCTTCGCGGCGCTTGATCTTGTCTTTCGCGGGGCGCTGCGTCACGAAATCTTCACGCGACCCTTGCCAACGGACGCGCTATCTCCGCGCGAGGAGGCAGGCGCATGATCCCGAAGTCCCCCACATCCGCGCCCACCGCGACGCCCACCGCGACCCCCACAGCGTCGCCCACAGCGTCGCCCGCCCCCGACATGCGCGAGATGTTCCGCGTCTTCGGGCGGATCGGGTTGATCAGCTTCGGCGGCCCTGCCGCGCAGATCGCGCTGATGCACCGCGAGTTGGTGGAACAACGCCAATGGTTGACCGAGCAGCAATACCTCAACGCGCTCAGCTTCTGCATGCTGCTGCCGGGACCCGAGGCGATGCAGCTTGCCACCTATGCCGGCTGGCGCCTGCGCGGCACGCCCGGCGGGCTGCTGGCGGGCCTTCTGTTCGTGCTGCCGGGCGCTGCGGTGATCCTTGTTCTCGCCAGCCTCTACGCGGCCTATGGCTCCGTCCCGCTGGTCGAGGCGCTGTTTCTCGGCATCAAGGCCACGGTGATCGTGATCGTCCTTCAAGCCCTCATGAAGGTGTCGAAGAAGGCCCTCAAAGGCCCGGTGCCGCTGGTGCTGGCCGTCGCGGCCTTCATCGCCATCTTTGCGTTTCAGGTGCCTTTCCCGCTGATCATTGTGGCCGCCGGCGCCCTCGGCGCGATCTTCCTGCGTGGCGCGCCTGCCGCGCCGGTGGCCATCGCCGTATCCCCCGTCCGCACCCTTGGTACCGTCGCGCTCTGGGCCGCGATCTGGCTCCTGCCGCTGGCCCTGCTGCAAGCCGTCGCCCCCCCGATTCTCGCTGATGTGGGCCGTTTCTTCTCGACCCTCGCCATCGTCACCTTCGGCGGCGCCTACGCGGTCCTGTCCTACATGGTGCAAGAGGTTGTGGGGAATTTCGGCTGGCTTACCACCGGCCAGATGATGGACGCACTCGGTCTGGCCGAGACCACCCCCGGCCCGCTGATTCTGGTGACCGAGTTCGTGGGCTTCATGGCGGGCCATCAGGCGGGCGGCTGGGGCATGGGGGCGCTGGCGGCCATTGTCACCCTCTGGGTAACGTTCACGCCCTGTTTCCTGTGGATCTTCGCGGGCGCGCCTTACGTCGAATGGATCGCCACCCGCCCCCGCCTGACGGGTGCGCTGCAAGGCATCACCGCCGCCGTCGTCGGCGTCATCGCCAACCTGTCGCTCTGGTTCGCGCTTCATGTCTGGTTTGCCAGTGTAGAGCGCAACGATCTTGGCCTCTGGCTGCCCGATCTCGCCACCCTGTCCCTGCCCGCCATAGCACTTTCGGCACTGGCGGGCGCCCTTCTGATCTGGCGCAAGATGGACCTTCTCGCGGTGCTCGCTCTGATGGCGCTGGCCGGGATCGCGGTGAACGCTGTCACATCCGGCATTTGAGGTGTTGACACCCCGCCCCGCCAAGGTCAAAAGGCGCGCCTATACATGAATGATGCGTGCGGCCGCTGCGCCTCCGCCCCGAACTGCTACGTAGGAGCCTGACCCATGGCGAAACCGACCACCATCAAGATCCGCCTCAACTCGTCCGCGGGCACGGGCCACTTTTACGTGACCAAGAAGAACGCCCGCACCATGACCGAGAAGATGTCCGTACGAAAGTACGATCCCGTGGTGCGCAAGCATGTCGAATACAAGGAAGGCAAGATCAAGTAAGATCGCCTCTCCACCACCGACATCAGGGCCGCGCCGAGCAATCGACGCGGCCCTTTTTCTTTGCCTGAACGGTATCCCTCCCTCAGGCCGGCCAACCCAGCGAAGGACAACGGCCATGGTCCACGACATCACGATCAGACTCACCGGCGCACACGACCTGCCCGCCATCGACGGGCTTCTGGCGGTCAGCTACCCCGTGCTTCTCAAGCCCGACTACCCGCCATCGGTTCTGGTGACATGCCTGCCGCTGATCTCCCGTGCCCGACCGGAACTGCTGCGATGCGGCACCTACTACATGGCCGAAGATGCGGACGGCGCGGCACTTGCCGCCGGCGGCTGGACCCATGGCGCACCGCAGGGCGGCATCGGCCCGCGCGACGTGGGCCATATCCGCCATGTCGTGACCCATCCCGCTGCCACGCGCCGCGGCCTTGCCCGCGCCATCATCGAGCGCAGCTTCACCGCCGCGCGCACGTCCGGCGTGCGCTGGATGATGTGCCAGTCGACCCGCACGGCAGAACCGTTCTACGCCGCCATGGGGTTCCAGCGCAGGGGCGAGATCGAGATCATGCTCCGTCCCGGCATCGGCTTTCCGGCAGTGGAAATGATCCGCGCCCTCTGACCTCACCGCGCGCGCCGCTCCCCTGGGGACAGCGCGCGCGCCCCTGTTTCAGCTTGGCAGAAAAACTCATTCAGCCCACTCCCCATGCGCCTCCGCTCCCTGCCGGCCGCAACCGGGGCGGGAGAGCGACGGGTGGGTGGGTGGGGTCGCTCTCCCGCCCCTCTTTCCTCACAACTCGACCGACTCCATGACGGCAGGATCAAGCACCCTCACCCCCGGCAAGGCCTGCCGCAACGGCTCGGCCGATTGCTCCAACAGCGGGAACGTCTTGTAATGCACCGGGATCACGGTCTTGAACCGGAACAGTCTGCTTGCGGCATAGGCCGCCCGCTTCATGTCCATCGTGTAATGCCCACCCGCGCAGAGGATGCCGATTTCCGGCGCGTGCAGGTCCTGCAGCACGCCCATATCCGCCATCACATCGGTGTCGCCCGAGACATAGACGCACCGCCCCTCACCGGCGATCATGTAACCTGCCTCGGACCCCGCCAGAATGCGGCTGCCATCTGGCAGCGTAACGGACGAGGAATGCACCGCATTCACCATCGTCACCGCCACGTCGCCGATCCTGACCGTGCCGCCCTTGTTGAAGCCCATGGCGTTGATGTCGTGGGTGTCGCCCATCCAGTCCATCAATTCGACCATGCCATAGACCAGTACGCCCAACTCGCGCGCCAGACCGGGCACGCTGTTGGTGTGGTCGTTATGCCCATGCGTCACGAGAATCGCGGTTGTGCCCGCCAGCGCCTCGGCGCGGCGATCCATGGGAAAGGCCGGATTACCCTCCAGCCAAGGATCGACCAGCAAAACCTCGCCGCCGATTTCCAGCCTGATGCTGGCATGACCCAACCAAGTGAACCGCATGTCTCGCTCTCCCGAATGACTGTTTCGGGCCGAGACTAGCGCTCCCTTGCCGGATCGTCACCTATTCGGCGGGATGCATCGTGCCGCCGTCCGCCTTGGCGATGGGACGCGGGCGCAAGACCAGGCTGATGGCGATCGCCAAGATCACCGTCGCCGCAAGGCCCAGATACAGATAGGTGGGAAACGCGACGCCGCGCCCCATCAACCAGGGCAGCAGGAAGAAATCGACCGCGACAAACGCGGCCATGCCCGAGAAGATCACCCTGACGACCTCTCGCACATCAATTTCGGCTCGTTTCGCCATGGGCTCCGTCCTCTGATCTGTGCCGTTAACCAGCATTTGCCGCCACAATCCGTCCAGATTGCGGCGCAGGCGTGAAAACATCTGGCGTTGCGGCCTCGGCCCGACTTGCTCCACCCCGCAGCCGCCGCTAAACCGCCCTCAATCCCAGCTCGAGGAAGGACCGACCATGTCCATCGATACCGCCACCGCCGCAAAGGTGGCAAAACTGGCCCGCATCAAGGTGGCCGAGGCCGACCTGCCTGCCTTGGCGCAGGAGTTCAACGCCATCCTCGGCTTCATCGCGCAGCTGGAAGAGGTGGATGTGGAGGGCGTCGAGCCGATGGTCTCGGTCACCCCTCAACGCCTGAAACGTCGCGCCGATCTGGTGACGGATGGCGGGCAGCAGGCCAAGATCCTCACCAACGCGCCCGATGCGCGCGAAGGCTTCTTTGCAGTGCCGAAGGTGGTCGAATGAGCGATCTGAACAAACTGACCATCGCCGCCGCCCGTGACGCCCTGCGCAAGGGCGAGGTGACCAGCGCCGAGCTGACCGAGGCCTGCCTTGCCGCCATCGACCACGCGGATGTGCTCGGCGCTTTCGTCCACAAGACCCCCGACATCGCGCGGGCGCGGGCGACAGCGGCGGATGCGCGGATCAGGGCTGGCGACGCGCCCGACATGTGCGGCATCCCCGTGGGCATAAAGGACCTGTTCTGCACCGAAGGCGTGGCGTCGCAGGCCGCGTCGAAAATCCTCGAAGGCTTCGTGCCGCAATACGAATCGACCGTCTCGGGTCAGTTGCGCGATGCCGGCGCCGTCATGCTCGGCAAGCTGAACATGGACGAATTCGCCATGGGCTCGTCGAACGAAACCTCGGTCTACGGCAACGTGATCAACCCTTGGCGCGCGGGCAATTCCGATGCGGCGCTGACGCCCGGCGGTTCCTCCGGTGGCTCTGCCGCCGCCCTTGCCGCCGACCTCTGCCTCGCCGCGACCGGCACCGATACCGGCGGGTCGATCCGCCAACCCGCCGCGTTTACCGGCACCGTCGGCCTCAAGCCCACCTATGGGCGCTGCTCGCGCTGGGGGATCGTGGCCTTCGCTTCCTCGTTGGACCAGGCGGGCCCGATGACCAAGACCGTCCGCGACGCCGCCATCATGGGCCGCGCAATGATGGGGCATGACCCCAAGGACAGCACTTCCACCGATCTGCCTGTGCCGGATTTCGAAGCGATGCTGACCGGCGACATTCGCGGCAAGGTCATCGGCATCCCGCGCGAATACCGCATGGACGGCATGCCCGCCGAGATCGAGACGCTGTGGGCAGACGGCGCCGCCATGCTCAAGGCAGCAGGCGCGGAAATCCGCGACATCACGCTTCCGCACACCAAATACGCGCTGCCCGCCTATTACGTGATCGCCCCTGCCGAGGCCTCGTCGAACCTTGCCCGCTACGACGGGGTGCGCTTTGGCTACCGCGCCAAGATGGCACCGGGCGATGGCATCACCGAGATGTATGAAAAGACCCGCGCCGAAGGGTTCGGGGCCGAAGTGCGCCGCCGCGTGATGGTCGGCACCTATGTGCTGTCGGCGGGCTTCTACGACGCCTACTACAACCGCGCCCGCCGCGTCCGCGCGCTGATCAAGCGCGACTTCGACAACGTCTTTGCCGACGGCGTCGATGCGATCCTGACGCCTGCCACACCCTCGGCCGCCTTTGCCTTGGGGCAGGAGGTCGCCGATCCGGTGCAGATGTACCTGAACGACGTGTTCACGGTGACCGTGAACCTTGCCGGTTTGCCCGGCGTGGCCGTGCCGACAGGGCTCGATCCCGCCGGCCTGCCGCTCGGTCTGCAATTGATCGGTCGCCCGTTCGAAGAGGGCGAGTTGCTGAACACCGCCTATGCGCTGGAACAGGCTGCAGGCTTTGTGGCAAAGCCCGCGCGGTGGTGGTAAGGTGCGCGGCAACAATTCGAAATGAGTCTGCCGTGATCGAGTTTCCCCGTTCCAAAGCGTTCCTTCTGGCGCTGTCCCTTCTGGCCCTTGGGGCCTGCGCGACCGCGCCCAACGATGTGTTTTCCGGCCAGCGGGACTTGGACCGCCAAGGCTTTCAGGGCCGTCAGGCGGCACTGAACGGCGAGATTTCGGCGACCAACATCAGCACCGAATCCGCGACCGCCCGTGGCCTGCCGGTGAATGCCGGCGCCGCGGGGGATGTCACGTTCCTTGACCCCGGTGCCTTGGCCGCGCGTGCCGAGGGGGCGATTGCGGCGGCCGAAGCAGGCAACACTTCCGGCGGGGGCGGCGTCTTCGACAACATCCAGCCGCAGTTGGCCTCTGACGTTCTGCCGCCGCCGCTGATCCCCCGCGTCGCGGCCTTCGCGCTGCGCACCACCCACCAGCCCGGTCAGCGCCAATGGCGGCGCAATCCGCTGCGCCGTCAGGGCGCCGTGACCTGCGCCCAGTTCGAAAGCCGCGATCTGGCACAGGACAGGTTCCTGGCCGAAGGCGGGCCCGAGCGGGATCCGCTGGCGATGGATCCCGATGGCGACGGTTTCGTCTGCGGCTTCGACCCGGCGCAACTGCGCGCCGACGCGGCTGCGCCTGCCGCGGGCTTCGACGTCTTGCCGCCCATCGACGGCTAAGCCGCCCATGCGCAGTCCGAATTTCGGGGAGCGGCGCGATGGCCTGCGCCCCGAACTTGTGGTCCTGCACTATACCGCGATGGCCGATTGCTCGAGTGCGGCGCGGGCGCTCTGCGATCCCGCGCGCGAAGTATCGGCGCATTACCTGATCGGGCGCGACGGGGCCGTTCTGCCCCTTGTCGACGAGGAAAAGCGCGCCTGGCATGCGGGGGCGGGCGACTGGCGCGGGCGGGGCGATGTCAATTCCCGCTCGATCGGGATCGAGTTGGACAATGACGGGCTGACGCCCTTTTCGGCGCCGCTGCTTGCGGCGCTAGAAACGCTCCTCCCTCCGGTCCTCGCGGCATGGGGGATCGGGCCGGAAGGAGTGATTGCACATTCCGACATGGCCCCGGGGCGCAAGATCGACCCCGGTCGCCGGTTCGACTGGCGCAGGCTGGCGCTGCAGGGACTGGCGGTATGGTCCGACGCGCGGGTCGCCACGGTGGATGCGGAGCGGTTTCGCAAGGATGCAACCGCCTTCGGCTACGGCACGATGAGCGACCAGATGTTGCTCGACACGGTAAGATTGCGCTTCCGGCCCTGGGCACGTGGCCCGCTGGCTGCACCCGATTGCGCCGTGATGGCCGATCTTGCAGCGCGCTATGGGGCTTGACCGGGCCTGCGCGCGGGCCTAGCGGGAACCTGCGCGGAGGGCTGGATGGCCGCAGGGGCAATGTTCGCGATGCGAACGGCCGCCCTTGAGGAAAGTCCGGACTCCAGAAGGCAACGGTGCCGGGTAACGCCCGGGCGGAGTAATCCGACGGAAAGCGCCACAGAAAACAAACCCCCATGCATGCATGGGAAGGGTGAAACGGTGTGGTAAGAGCGCACCGGGGGGCTGGCAACAGCGCCCGCATGGCAAGCCCCACCGGGAGCAATGCCGAATAGGGACTGCACTATGGGGCGCTTTTCCCCGCAGTCCGGGTTGGCAGCTAAAGCCTGCAAGCAATTGCAGGACAAGAGGAATGGTCATCCATCTTGCGGGGCAACCCGCTTGGGGACAAAATCCGGCTTACAGGCCCTCCGCGCAAATTTCCGGCTTGCTCCAGCGCGCCTTCGGTGGCGGCTCCACTCGGGTTCCGTGTGCGTATATCGGGCGTCCGTTCTGGGTGAGACCGGGCTTTTGAGTTTTTCTGCCAAGATGAAAGGGGAGGGCCTGTGCGCTATCCCCGGCGATCGGCAAAGAATTGGCGCAAAAGGGCCGCGGCCTCGGCTTCGGCGATGCCCGTGTAGACCTCGGGACAGTGATGCGCCTGGGCATGGTCGAACACGCGCGGGCCTTGGGCCACCCCGCCCGATTTGGGATCGGGCGCGGCATAGTAGAGCCGTTTCAGGCGCGCGGCCGCGATGGCCCCCGCGCAGGCGGGGCAAGGCTCCAACGTCACCCAGAGGTCGCAGTCGATCAGGCGTTCGGATCCAAGGGCGGCGCAGGCGGCCCGGATCGCCAGCATTTCGGCATGGGCCGTCGGGTCGGTCAGTTCGCGGGTCCGGTTTCCGGCGCGCGCGATGATCGCTCCCTTACGGGTAATGACGGCCCCCACGGGCACTTCGCCCCGCGCGGCGGCAAGACGTGCCTCCGACAGGGCGGCGTCCATGAAGCTGGTGAATTGACTCATGGCAGCGTCAAAGCCGCTTTCCACCGCCCTGTCAAACTTGTACGCGAGAGTATGGTTGAGGGTGAGCGCATTGCAAAGCGGCTGAGCCGGGCGGGCGTTGCCTCCCGCCGGGAGGCGGAGCGCATGATCGAGGCCGGGCGCGTGGCGGTGAACGGCGACGTCATCACCAGCCCCGCTCTGAACGTCACCGAAACCGACAAGATCTCCGTCGATGGCGCGCCCCTGCCCGATATCGGGCGGCCGCGCGTCTGGCTGTACCACAAGCCCACGGGGCTGGTGACGACGACATCCGACGAAAAGGGCCGCGATACGGTCTTTGCCGCGCTGCCGCCGGAACTGGGCCGCGTGATGTCGGTCGGTCGGCTCGACATGAACTCGGAAGGGTTGCTGCTGCTGACCAACGATGGCGGTCTGAAGCGCAAGCTGGAATTGCCTGCCACCGGCTGGCTGAGGAAATATCGCGTGCGCCTGAAGGGCGCACCGGTGGACAGCGATTTCACCGCCCTGCGCCAGGGGATCGAGACCGAGGGAGAGCGGTTTCAGCCGATGGAGATCACGCTTGATCGCGTGCAGGGTGCCAACGCCTGGATCACTGTCGGCCTGCGCGAAGGCAAAAACCGCGAGATCCGCCGCGCCCTGTCCGCCATTGGCCTTACCGTCAACCGGCTGATCCGCGTGTCGTACGGGCCGTTTCGTCTGGGCGAGTTGAAGCCCGGCGAGGTGGAGGAAATCCGCCCCCGCGTGTTGCGCGACCAGTTGGGCATCGAGGCCGCGACCGAGGGCCATGCCGAGCCCAAACCGCAGGTCAAGCGCAAGCGCAAGCCGATGGGCAAGGCGAAGCAAGATCCGTGGGCCGAGGACGAGGCGCGCGAGCGGGAGCGGGATGGACCGGGTGCAAAGCGGGGGCCGCAGGGCACAGCCGCGCGCGGCCCGAAGGGCGCGCCGCGCAAGGCAGATGCACCGCGAGGCGCGAAGGCTGGAACGCCCGCGCGCCCGACATCCGGCGAAAAGCCGGCGGCAAGACCCAGCGCAAAGGCTAACCCGAAGCCCGCACTGCAGCCTTCCGCCAAGCCCGCGGCGAAGCCTTCCGAAAAGCCTTCCGCCAGGCCCGCAGAGAAGCCTTCCGCAAAGCCTGCCACCAAGCCCGCAACGAAGCCTTCCGCAAAGCCTGCAACGCCCGACAAACCGCGCCCTAGCTCGGGCGGTCGTCCTCCTCCGCGCGCTCCTCGTCGAGGCTGAAACGCTCGATCAACGGCGCTTGCGCCATGAATATCACGAACAGGAACGCGGGCAGGGCGAAAGTCTCGAACGTGACCCAGAACTGGTCGGACTGGGTGCGCCAGACCACTTCATTCGCCACAGCCATGCCGATGAACGCCAAAGCCAACCGTTGCGTCAGTTTCATCCAGCCCTCATCCGCCATCGGCAGACGGTCGCCCAACAGGAACTTCAGCCAGCTTTTTCCCCGCAAAAGGCCGATCCCCAGCATCAGCGCGAAGAAGCCATAGACCAAGGTCGTCTTCATCTTGAAGAAGCGGTCATCGTTGAACCAGATCGTCAGCGCCCCGAAGAACACCACAAGGATCGCCGTAAACACCTGAATCCGGCTGATCTTTCCGGTCAGCTTCCACAAGATGGCAGTCGAGGCCAACAAGATCGGCACGAAGACGGCTGTGGCAAGGATGAAGCCGTCATACTCCGTCCCCCCCACTGTCACCGTGCGGTCCTGCAATCGCAGGTAGGCGATGAAGAACAAGATCGGCGGGCCCAGTTCCAGGCCGTTCTTCAGCCAGGGATTGATTTCTTTCTCAGCCATGCAAACTCCTATCCTGCCGCTTCCACTATCACCGCACCCGCTGCAATCAAAGCCATCAACGCCAGTCTGACCGGGCCGACGGATTCGCGCAGGAAAAGCCAGCCGATCAGCGCGGCAAATACCGTCGACGTCTCGCGCAACACCGCCGCCTCGCCCACCTGATCCAGCCGCGTGGCCAGCATGATCGAGCCGAAGGACGCGAAGGCCACCAAGCCGCCGAAGACGCCGCGCAGCGCAAGGGGGCCCAGCGTCGGCGGTGCCTCCATCCGGCGGTAGAACCGGAAGGCGAGCACCGGGAACAACAGTCCGTCGAAGAAGAAGAACCACGCAAGAAAGGTGAACGGGTCCGCCGTGGCACGGATGCCGTAAGCGTCATAGGTTGTGTAAAGCGCCACGAAGAGCCCGGTCAGGACTGCCCACCAAAGGGCTGCCACCAGCGTTTCGCGCGCCAGCGTCACCCGCGCCATGTTGTAGGCGGCAAGGCCGTAAAGCCCCAGCAGCAGCACGCCAACACCCAGCCATTGCAGCACGCTGTAGCGCTCGTCGAAGAGGAACGAGGCCCCGATCACGGTGAACAGCGGTCCGGTCCCGCGCATCACCGGATAGACCACCGTATAGGCACCGCGCCGGTAGGCCCCAAGCACCGCCCATTTGTACCCTGCGTGGATCACGAAAGCGCCCGCGAAGATCGGCCACATGTGCGGCTCGGGCCAGGGAACCACGAAGAGCGCCACTGGCGCCGCCATCAATCCGTAGCTTGCATCGATCGCCCCGCGCGCCAGAAGCGGATCGTGCCGGCCCTTCTGAAGTGCACCGAAAATGGCATGGAGCACCGCTGCCGACAGCGCCAGAAACAGCGCCACCTGCGCGCCTTGGGCGGTGCCCTCGATGCCCTGCAGCCACTCACTCATCGAGGAAATTTATCCACAGCGTCTGTGGATGAAACTCAGGAACGGTCAAGGCCGACCAAGGCATCGGCGAATTCCTGCGGGTCGAAAGGCTGCAAATCGTCAATCTGCTCGCCCACCCCGATGGCGTGGATCGGCAGGCCGAACTTGTCGGCCAGAGCGACCAGCACGCCCCCTTTCGCGGTGCCGTCCAGCTTGGTCATCACCAGTCCCGACACATTCGCCATCTTGCCAAACAACTCCACCTGCCGCAGCGCGTTCTGCCCGGTGGTGGCGTCGAG
>JBBQHZ010000011.1:0-56877 GCA_038324445.1 Rhodobacterales bacterium
CGCAGCAGGTCTGCAAGAGCGCGCCGCCCTCGACGTCGACAGCGGCAGCGACGCCGCGCAACATCTGCGCCGCAGCATCCAACTCTTCGGGTCCGGTGAACTGGAAATCCGCCTGCCGAATGAACGCGACATAAACCTGCCGAAATTCTGCGACCCAATCAGCCCCTAATTGCAATCCCGCCCTTTGATGCGCTCGCAGCCACGGATTCGCATCCATGGTCGCAGGGTGCGGCCGCGGGGCTGCACCGCCGGTGATCTTGCGCACGTGCCCGCCCGCGCCGTCGTGTTCAACCTGGATATCAGCGGGCAGTCGGGCCAACGCAGAGGGTGTCAGCCGCACACCGTCCACCTTCAGATCAAGTCCCTGCACCGCGTTCAGGGCGGGGCCGGCGAAGAACGCCTGCCGACCGCCCGGCGCGTCCAGATCCAGAAGCCACAGATCGCCCAGACTGACCCCGCACCGCATGGCGAGCGATTGCCCCTCCTCGCTCAGCGCAGCGACCGCCCGCTGCACGGCCAGGCCACCGGTGATGGCAGCGCGCAGCGCTTCCTCCGTAGCAGCCTCGGCAGGCCAGTGCGATGCCACGGCGTCCCCGGCAAGATAAAGAACAGCGCCTCCGTGATCGGCGATCACCCCCACGACGCGGTGCAGAATGGCGTTGATTTTCGCCTGAAGCGTTTCGGCGCCGCGGGCAGAGCGCGCGACCGCTTCGGCGCCCATGCGCGAGAACCCCGACAGATCGCAGAACAGAATGACGCCGGGCGCCACCAGCGCTTGGGCTGGGGGCATCGACGCCGCTGACAGCAGACGCCGCGCCGTGACAGGCAAAAATGTCGCCGCGATGATGTGCGTCGCCTCGGGCGACAGGGCCGGATCGGTCTGCGAGAGGGACATCAGCGCAGTCTCCAGAATTCGAGGTCATGAGGCGACCTGCAGCAGAAACGTAGCTTTGAATCGTTGGCCCAGCCAGAACCTTTGCGGGCAAACGCAAGAATGTGCGGCCGTCGCAACGGTATGAGGCAGGACGCGCATTTAGTGATCATGTTCACACCCGGTCTGTGTGCCGCTTCACAGCGTGACCCCACAATCAGACGCATTGTAATCTTCAGCGACCCGAACCGGGCGCCGATATTGAACTCACATATTAAAGGATATTAAAATGACCACTTTGACCTATCGCGGCGTAAATCATGCCCGTTCGAATTCGATCGCGACCGAGGCTGTGCAGCTTCGCGTGGCGCAAGATCTGATCTATCGCGGAGTGCGTCATGACGGTATTTCCGGGAGCACTCCGAAGGCCGGTCGCGCCCACGAAATGATCTACCGCGGGGCGCCCCACATCGTCGCCACCCAGAGCCGCCATGCCCAGCCTTGGGCACGCGCCGATACGGCAATGGTTCTGGCAGAGTAAACGATCCGGGGCTACCGTGCCGTGGTGCAAACTACGGTACGGTGCCCCGGCGATGCCGGGACGGCATTTTCGCGACCTTATAGGGCTGAGACGTCTTTAAGTCGAATAGCCTGAGCCGCGACGTCTGGCAAAGATCTCCATTGATCCTAATGGCCATGTCCATTCGAAATCGTTTCCCAGCCATTCACACATGACGCGGGCGGATGTTGTCAGAGGACTCTGGCTTGAGGCGGGGCAGGGGGCTCGGTAGCGTCCGATCATGACCAAACCTTCCCCGTTCAAGTACTTCAAAACGAACCTTCAGATTTTCCGTCCGCCAGAGATGCTGCACGTCCAGTTCCCGCTATCTCTTCGGAATATCGAGGACCTGCTGCACGAGCGTGCCGTCGATGTGAGCCTCGAGACCGTCCGGTTCTGGTGGCATCGGTTTGGCCGGATGGTCGCTGACGAGATTTGCAGGCGCCGGATTGAGAGCACCAAATCCAGCTAGTGGCGGTGGCACCTCTTCAAGGTAGTCTTCCAGTTCAATGGAGCTCGGCACTACCGCCGGAAGGTGGACCAAGAGGGTAGTGCTTGACGAAAATTTCCTTATTTGGACCTCAGTCGCGTTTGCATCAGTTGAGATTCGAAGAAAACGATAAAAATAATAAAATCAATGACTTAAAACCGAGAGAAGGTTGTCTTTCAGGCCCATCCCCTCCTATGAAGCCGACTGGTTTCGTGAAGGCTTGCAAAACAAGGGCATAAAGCCGTGCATCCCTGGCCGGAAGTCGCGACCAAAGCCCGTCAAATATGACAAGCGTCGATACAAACGCCGTAACAGGATCGAAATTATGCTTGGTCGCCTGAAGGATTGGCGCAGGGTTGCCACTCGCTATGACAAATGCCCGAAGGTCTTCCTCTCAGCCATCGCCCTCGCCGCAACCGTCTTGTTCCGGCTTTGACGGTCAATGAGTCTGGAGCCTACGGTGGGCCATAATCTTCTGGCACCTGGAAAGAGCTCCAATCATGGCAACCGATAAAAAATTTTACCTCATTGAACACGCGCCCTTCCGCCAATTGTTGCACGCTGTTACCTGGCAACGGGGCACAACCTTCATAACTTCTGGATGCTCATGGCTCTAAAGACGAATTGGCAGCATAGTGTCCATTTGAACATAGATAAAGCAGAACAAGGACAGTTGGGCTTCCAGAAGATGTATTAAGTATCTTGAATGAATTCGCTTCGACCGCCTCTCAAACGACCAAACCACCCCTTTTCTCCCTCTTTTGGTGCATCCCCCGTTGGCTCTGTCGGTCGCCCAACAACCGAGCTGAACTTTTCGAAGAACTCTCCCGCCAGTTTCTTGGCTGTCCCGTCGATCAGTCGACTGCCCAATTGCGCAATCTTGCCACCGATGTCGGCCTTGACCGTGTAATTCAAAATGGTCGCATCTCCGTCAGCCTCAAGAACGACATGCGCCCCGCCCTTGGCAAACCCTGCCATGCCACCCGAGCCTTCGCCGGAAATCGTATAGCCGTTTGGCGGGTCGAGGTCAGAGAGGGTGATGCTACCTGTGAAGCTTGCCTTGACCGGGCCAACGCGCAGAGTGACCTTGGCATTCATCTCGGTATCGGACGTCTTTTCAATCGACTCGCAGCCCGGAATGCATTGCCGCAAAACGTCCACGTCGTTCAGACCTGCATAAACTACTTCGCGCGTTGCTTCGATGCGCTGAGTGCCATTCATATCCATGAAGTATTTCCTTATCTTTCTCTTTGTCCGCGACGACGGAACGCGATTATTTCTGCGATGATCGAAAAGGCGATTTCGTCAGGTGTGATGGCACCGATGTCGAGCCCCGCAGGTGCGCGCAGTCGCCCCAATTGCGCTTCTGCGGTCCCACTTTCCATCAGCTCTTTTTTCATAGTCTCTGCTTTTTTGCGCGAGCCTACAAAGGCCAGATAGTCTGTCGGATCATCAATTGCGGCCTTCAGTGCCTCGCTATCTCCTTTGCCCTGCGTGGCAACAACGACGTAGCGCGATGCGGCCTGGTCGACGGGCAGCGAAAACCCCGACACCATCCGATCGGCTGTGGCAAAGCCGCCATGTTCGTCTCTCGGGGCACAAATGGTTACAAAGAACCCCATGCGTTGCCCCAACTCGGCCACAGCCACAGCGACTGGCGAAGACCCCAGAACGCACAGAACCGGGCGCGGCAAGACTGCCTCGATAAAGATGTCCATCGTGCCCCGACTGGGACAGGAATTTCGGGCGTAAATCACGCCGTCGCGCGCCGAACCAGGCTTTAGATCTTGCGCTTGCAACAGATCGAACGGCTGAACACTGATCAGCCGCGGCTGTCCATCTTGTAGCGCCTCGCGCGCTGCTTTAAGCACGGCCCCGCGCGCGCAACCCCCACCGATCCAGCCTCCTGTGATCTGGCCATCAGGTAAAATCACGGCTTTTGCCCCCGCCTTTGCCGCTGTCACCGACACCGTGCGCACCACCGTTGCCAGCGCAAAGGCCTCGCCTTTTGCCGTGTAGTCATTCACCAAATCAAGAATATCAGGTTGCTTTGGCATCGTCATATCCTCGCCAGATAGGGTTCAAGCGCCTCGAGGCTTTGCAGATTATGGGCCGGGGCAAAGAGATCGACATAAGGCAGCGCTGCCTTCATGCCAGCGGCCTCAGGCGCGTAGTCCTGCCAGCCGATCATCGGATTCAGCCATGCAATTCGTTTACACCGCCGCCGCAGCGACTGCATTTGCTGGCCCAAATCCTCGGCTGTGCCCGTGTCATAACCGTCCGAGACGATCATCACGCAGGTGCGCGAGGTGATGCAGCGTTTGGCATGCCAGCGGTTAAAAGTTGCAAGGCTGTCGCCGATGCGCGTGCCGCCGCCGCTGCCTTGCGCCAGGATCGACATCCGCTCCATCGCGCGTTGCGCATTCTTTTCGCGCAGCGCGGGCGAAATGTGGATCAGGCGGGTATGGAACACAAAGGCTTCCGCCTCGCGAAAGTTTTCCAGAACTCCGTGCATAAAACGCAGAAAAACCGCTGAATAAAGGCTCATCGACCCAGACGCATCCAACAGCATAACGAGCCGCAAGGGTTTTTCCCTACGTTTGCGCCGCACGAGTTCCATCGGCGTGCCGCCATGGGCGATGCTTTTGTGGATCGTGCGGCGTAGGTCGATGCGCTGTCCATTCCTGCGCACCCGCATGCGCCGCGTCAGCCGCGCCCGCATCGATTTGGACAGCCGTTCCGCCAAAGCGTGAGCAGCGGTGATGTCTTCGCCATGCGTAAGATGGCGGAAATCCGTTTGCGACAGCAGCTCTGTGTGCGAAGCCCCTTCGCGTTTGGAGTGACCTGTCTCACTTTCTTCATTGCCTTCGCCGCGCTCGACACGGTCGGGGTTTTCCTCACGCCCTTCACCGCGGTTCCCATTGGCAAGCGACTGAATACCTGCTGGCGCCTTTTGCGGCGCGCCTTGAATGCGGGTGGCGGATTTCATGCCGCGCTGCAACCAATAGGCGTCAAACAATTCATCGAATGTGTCCCAGTCGGACTGGCGCGAACAGAATAGGGTCTTTAGAGCCGCCCCCAAAAGTGAAGGTCGCGCGGCGTGCCCCTGCGCAATGATCTGTAACGCGTCGCGCGTTTCGGCCAACCCAACGGCAAAGCCGTTGTTGCGCAACAGCCCAACAAAGCCGCTCAGCTTGCTGCGGGCGCCTTCGCCCAAGGTCATGGCTGTGTCAGACTTGGGCGCGACCTGCATGTCAGGCCACCTTTCCGATCAGACGGTCGGTGACTTCGCGAGTCATGCGCGATTTGTCTTCTGCGGTTTTGATCAGGCACATCAGCGTATCAAAAACCATCTCAGGTTCGTCGCGCAAATGCAGGATGTTCAGGCCAGCAATCGTTGCAGCCCAGTCAAGTGTTTCCGCCACCCCGGGCGATTTGCGCAGCTCTTCCTTGCGCACATGATTTACCATCGTAGCGATTTCCAGCGCCAGCGCCGTGTCAATCCGGGGCAGGCGCGCGGCAATAATCCGCGCCTCGCGGTCGATCTCGGGGAAATCAACATAGTGAAACAGGCAGCGCCGGCGCAGCGCGTCCGACAGTTCACGGGTGCCGTTTGACGTCAGGATCACGCGTGGAATGGTGGTGGCTTTGATCGTGCCCAACTCGGGAATCGACACCTGAAAATCCGATAAAAGCTCTAACAGAAACGCCTCGAATTCCTCGTCGGCGCGGTCAACTTCGTCGATCAGCAAAACCGGAGCGACCGGCTGGCGGATTGCAGAAAGCAGGGGCCGCTCCAGCAGATATTTTTCCGAGAATATCTGTTCTTCGACGGCTAAGGCGTCGTCACCCTCGCGAGCTTTGATTGCCAGCAGTTGCCGCTGATAATTCCACTCATAAAGCGCCGCACTTTGATCCAGGCCTTCATAGCATTGCAGGCGGATCAGCTTGGTATCATGCACCAGCGACAGCGCGCGGGCGACTTCGGTCTTGCCCACCCCCGCCTCGCCTTCAAGCAGCAAGGGACGCTGAAGGCTTGCCATCAGCCAAAGTGCTGTCGACAGCGAGCGGTCGGGAATATACCCGACCGCCGCCAGTTGCATGGCGATTGCGTCTTGCGGTGATGTCCGCGCGCTCACAATCATACCCTAGTGATGCAGGCCAAGGCGCTCACCCACCTGCCACAAACGCCAAGCGTCATGCGGCATCTGAATGTGGCCTGCGTTCAGGAACGCATAGGCGTCGTTCACTGCGTTCGAGAAGCACGGCACGCCGCCCACATGCGGGCTTTCGCCCACGCCCTTAGCACCGATCGGGTGGTGCGGGGATGGCGTGACAGTAAAGTCCGTTTCCCAATGCGGGGTTTCCACGGCCGTCGGCAGGAAGAAGTCCATGAAGGACGCGCCCATTACGTTACCCATTTCGTCATAACGGATTTCCTGACCCATGGCGCAAGCGAACGCCTCGGTCAGACCACCATGAACCTGCCCCTCGATGATCATCGGGTTGATCCGGGTGCCGCAATCGTCCAGCGCATAGAAGCGGCGGGTTTTTGCAACACCGGTATCGACGTCAATGTCCATCACGCAGAAATAGGCGCCAAAGGGATAAGTCATATTCGGCGGCTCGTAGTAGTTCACGGCTTCCAGACCCGGCTCCATATTGGGCGGCGGGGAATTATAGGCCGCCCAGGCGATTTCCTTCATAGTCATGGCCTTTTCCGGCAGACCCTTGACGCGGAAACGGTCAACATCCCACTCCAGATCGCCCTCGTGGACCTCCAGTTTGTGCGCGGCGATCATCTGGGCCTTGGCCCGGATTTTGCGTGCAGCTACCGCCGTAGCCGCACCCGCAACTGGGGTAGAGCGCGAACCGTAGGTGCCCAGACCATAAGGCGCGGTATCGGTGTTGCCCTCTTCGATAGTGATATCGTCCGCAGGGATGCCGATTTCAGTCGCGATGATCTGGGCGTAGGTCGTCTCATGCCCCTGACCCTGACTTTTGGTGCCCATGCGCGCGATCACGGAACCCGTCGGGTGAATGCGGATCTCGGCGGAATCGAACATTGCAATGCCAAGGATATCGCAGTTCTTGGACGGGCCAGCGCCGACAATCTCGGTAAAGAAAGAAATGCCGATCCCCATCACTTCGCGTGTTTCGCCCCTATTAAACGCCTCGCGCTTGACTGCCTGCTCGGCACGCAGAGCGTCATAGCCTATTGCCGCCATGCCCTTTTTCATCGCGGTGTGGTAATCGCCGCTGTCGTATTCCCAGCCCAATGCTGAATGGTAGGGGAACTGTTCGGCCTTGATAAAGTTCTTCAACCGCAGCTCTGCCGCATCCATCCCCAGCTTCTGCGCCAGCACTTCAATCGCCCGCTCAATCGCAAACACGGCTTCTGTAACGCGGAAAGAACAGCGGTAAGCCACCCCGCCCGAGGCTTTGTTGGTATAGACCCCGTCGACGATAAGGTGCGCGGTCGGAATGTCATAAGATCCCGTGCAGATGTTCATGAAACCTGCTGGCCATTTGGACGGGTCCGCACAGGCGTCAAAGGCACCGTGGTCGGCCAGCACATGCACGCGCATCGCAGTGATCTTGCCGTCTTTGGTCGCGGCAAGCTCGGTGGTCATGTGATAATCACGGGCGAAGGACGTGGTAGAAAGGTTCTCCATCCGGTCCTCAACCCATTTCACCGGTACACCCAGAACGATAGAGCCCACAACCGAACAGACATAGCCCGCGTAGGCGCCGACCTTATTGCCGAAACCACCGCCGATATCGGGCGCAATGACGTGGATCTTGTGCTCGGGCAGGCCAGAGATGAGCGACACAACCGTGCGGATGACGTGAGGTGCCTGAAAGGTGCCCCAAAGCGTCAGATTGCCGGTGATTTTGTCAAACGAAGCCACCGACTGACAGGTTTCCAGTGGCGATGGATGCGTTCGGTGATCAACCAGCATTTCCTTGATCGTCACATCGGCATTGGCGAAAATCGCGTCTGTTGCGTCCTTGTCGCCGATGGCCCATTCAAAGATGTGGTTCGGGTGCTTGCGCGGCCCATGTGCGCCGACCATCTTGTCTTGAATGTCTTCGCGCAGGATCGGCGCATCAGGTAACATGGCTTTGAAGGGGTCGATGACAACGGGCAGCGCCTCGTAGACGACATCGACCAACTCGGTCGCGTCCGAGGCTATGTAACGATCCTCAGCTATGACAAAGGCCACTTCCTGATTCTGGAACAGCACCTTGTGCTCGGCCAGAACGGCCTGCACATCGCCCGCGAGGGTTGGCATGTAATGCAGACCCAGCGGCTTGAGGTCAGCCGCCGTAAGCACCGCGATCACCCCTGGCAACGCTTTGGCGCGACTGGTGTCGATGCTGACAATACGGGCGTGCGCGTGCGGCGAGCGTACGAAATCGCCAAACAACATGCCCGGCAGTTTCAGGTCATCGACATAGTTGCCCTTGCCTTGGGTGAAACGGATGTCCTCGACCCGCTTGCGCTTGCACCCCATGCCCTGAAGTTTTTCGACCCGCTCGGCGCGATCATCTTCCACATTGACTGGCTTGTTCATTCTGCAGCCTCCTGAAACGGGGTTCCGTTGATTTTGGCGGCCGCATATTGGATCGCCTTCACGATATTGACGTAGCCCGTGCAGCGACACAGGTTTCCTGAAATACCGTGGCGAATTTCATCCTCGGTCGGATCGGTATTTTCCTGAAGCAGCCGGTGCGCGCGCAGGATCATGCCGGGCGTGCAATAGCCGCACTGCAGTCCGTGCATCATGCGAAAGCCCTCCTGCAGCGCACTCAGCGTGCCGTCTGGGTTGGCCATGCCTTCTATGGTTGTGATGTTGGCGCCATTGGCCTGAACTGCAAAAGTCATGCAGCTTTTGACCGACATATTGTCAATCTCGACCGTGCAGGCCCCACAATGGCCGGTATCACAGCCGATATGCGCGCCGGTCAGATTTTGCTGTTCGCGAAGAAAGTGGATCAGCAAGGTGCGCGGCTCGACCAGAGCCTCGACCTTCTTGCCGTTGATGGTGACTTCGATAACGGATTTTGCCATGTGACTTCTCCTCAAGCTTTGGCGCGGGTCATGGCGCGCGCCAGTGCGCGGCGCATCATGATGCCAGCCATTTTGGTGCGATAAGCTGCCGGTCCACGCATGTCCGACGCAGGATTGGTGATGGCCTCGGCAGCAGCGACTGCCATGCCGATTGAAGCATTATCCAGCTTCGATCCTGTAAGGATCGCACCAGCTTCTTCCGCCCAAAGTGGGGTCTCGCCGACATTCGTCAGGCCAACCGATGCGCTGGTACAGGTATCGCCTGACATCGTAATAACAACCGCGGCGGCAGCCGTGGCATAATCGCCGATCTTGCGCTTCAGCTTTTCATAGGCAAAGCCGTGCCCTGCCGGAGGTATCGGAATATGAACGGAAGTCAGGATTTCGTCGGGCTCTCGCGAGGTGAAATAAGATCCCTGATAAAAGTCGCGAGCCGCGACATGCCGCTTGCCCTTTGGTCCCGAAAGCTCGAGCGTGGCGTTCAGGCACTGCATCAAAGCGGGCATATCATTGCCCGGATCACCGTTGACGACGTTGCCCCCAAAGGTGCCTTTGTAGCGAATCTGCGGGTCGGCAATGACCAGCGATGTCTCTTTGACAATCGGCAAATGTTGGGCCAGTAGATCCGAGGTGATTAACTCGAACTGCGTCGTCATTGCGCCGATCAGGATGGTCTCGCCGACCTGCGAGATGCCTTTCAGCGTGCTGATTCCAGACAGATCAACCAGATGGTCTGGTGCTGCCATGCGCAGCTTCATCATTGGGATCAGGCTGTGTCCACCTGCCAGCAACAACGCGTCGTCGCCCAGTTTCGCCAAGAGGCCCACGGCCTCATCGACCGAACTGGGCCTGTGGTAAGCGAATGCACCCGGTATCATCTAGGCTCCTCCCAAAGCTGAATGACTGACGTGGAATCGGCCGACTTGGACTTCGACTCTCGGTCTCAGGTTCATCCGCTCGCAGGTTGGCAGGCAAATCTTGCCGCACAAAAAGCAGGAATTTGCACCAACTGCGTAAGTAATACTGACTATTTTACGGTAACGTCAGCAGCCTATGCGCCTTGTAATTGGCCCACTCTTTACGCAACTGCCCCACCCGTCCCCGCGCAACAGGAACGCTGCGACGAATGGTCGAGTGCAACTCGACCAAGGCGGCATCCCCAGATTTTTGTACACGCGCAACGTGACCCAGATTGACGATATTGCTGCGGTGGGTCCTGAAGAACAAATCAGAACCAATCCTGTCATCGATCTCGCTGATCGAGAGGGGACAAAAGAAATCCTCCCGCCCATTGAAAATATAGGTGTAATGGGCATTGGCGTGGATCGAAACGATATCTGCAAGGGCAATCTGAAACGAATTGCCGTTCTTTTCGATTGGAATTAAAGTCTCTTGCGGTATGTAGGATACTGTGGGCGCAGGGTCTTCGACAACTGGAGTGATATGGTCGCTGTCACTAAAATATTGCAGTGAAGAAAGCTGTGTTTGCTTGCTTGCCCCACGCGGATCGCTCGGCGTGTCCTTCGGAATTAGCGCAAGCATAAAGATCGCGGAAATCAGAAAAGCGACGACGCTGACGATAATGGCGAGAATATCGCTCGAGATATAGGAGCTCGTCAGGGGTGGTTCCGCCGTGAAATGCATCGACATCCCCGCCATTGCAAGGTAGTGCATCCCCGAAACGGCAAAGCCAAACACGACAGCCCCAAGGATCAGTGGGAACCGCGTATTTGCGATAAAGGCCAGCCAAAGTGCCAGCCCTGATGTCGCAACGGCAAGCATAATACTGGCAACGACATAGACTGGGTTGCCGTGCATCAGGGCGCTGGAATTCAGTGCCGCCATGCCAATAAAATGCATCGCAGCAATACCGATCCCCATCACAAGCGCCGCACCAAAGATCATCTTTTGCGACTGCAAACTGGCCATATAGATTGCGACCCCCGTCACCAAGACGCAGACCAGAAACGAAATCAGCGTTGGCAGCACAAGGTAATCGACGATTGCCGGTGATTGGATCGCAAGCATTCCAATGAAATGCATACTCCATATCCCAACCGAAAGCGTCGAGGCGGATCCCGCGATAAAGACACGGCGCCTAACGGCAAACGAAGTTGGAATGCGCTGTGCGAGTGTCAGCCCGACATATCCTGCCTGAACCGCCACAAATACCGACAGCACAACAAGATTGTAATGATATTCCAGTTTCAACCCTCTACTTTAAACTGGTTCACGCCGGTTGCGAAGAAGACCAAATGAACCCTTCGACTGTACGCCCGCGGCTCACTCAAGCAGAGCCTAGCTGAAGGAACACATGCATCGCAACCGCTGCATCATTAAGTTGATCACCCGCCAATCCGCTTCATGGGCCCCTGCCTCATTGGTCTTCAAAGCTAGAACAGGACGGTCACAGCGAGGGTGATGGCAGAGAAAAACACTTTCGGGCAGGTTTTCGGGAACCCGCGACACTCGGCGAAGTGTGCCCGGATCGCATTCAGGATCATCGTGCGCTGGCGCATCAGCAGGTCACGAGACCGGTGCAGAACAAGAATTCCCTGCTGCTTCTCGGTCTTAACCGGGACAAAGCGCATGTTCGGCCGTGATACCGCCTCGCAAATCGCCTCGGCGTCGCCAGCGTCGTTCTTCTGCCGTTTTACATAAGGCTTCAGCTACGCAGGCGGGATCAACCGGACTTCTTGACCAAGCTCTGCGATCTCACGCGCCTGACCTGCACCCCGGAAGTTCCTTCGCTGTGATGTAGAGTCTGCCCAACCTGAAGGAGCAGACGACATGAGGAAAAGCCGTTTCACTGAAGCGCGGATCATCGGGATGATCAAAGAACAGGAGGCAGGGCTGCCGACGGCTGAACTGTGCCGGAAGCACGGGTTGAGCCCTGCGACGTTTTACAAGCTGAAGGCAAAATATGGGGGAATGGACCTGTCCGATGCCAAACGCCTGAAGCAGCTTGAGGAGGAAAACGCGAAGCTGAAGCGGCTGGTGGCGGATGTCATGCTCGACAACGTCGTGCTGAAGGATCTCCTGGGAAAGCACTGACGACGCCGATGCAACGGCGGGACGCGGTGCTGCGGGCGATGAAGGGTCATCCGATCTCTCAACGCCGGGCCTGCGTCCTGATCGGTGTCGATCCCAAGACCGTGCGGCACAAGCGGCCGCCCGATAATCCGGAAATCTGTCTGGAAGTGAACAAGATCGCCGAGAAGCGGCGTCGGTTTGGGTATCGGCGCATTGGCGTCCTGCTGGAACGTCCGGGCATGGTGATGAACGAAAAGAAGCTCTACCGGATTTACCGGGAAGAAGGGCTGTCGGTGCGCCGCCGTCGTGGCCGCAAACGGGCCCTTGGCAGTCGCACGCCGATGCCGATGCCGCTGCAGCCGAACCGGCGCTGGTCGCTGGACTTCCTTTCCGACACGTTCGGAGCCTGCCGGAAGTCCCGCATCCTGGCGCTGAATGACGACTGCTGCCGCGAAAACCTCTGCCTGGTCGCCGACACCAGCATCTCGGGAGCCAGGGTCGCGCGAGAGTTGGACGCTCTTGTCCGGATCTATGGAAAACCCGCCTGGTCCTGTCAGAGAAACCAGCCTTGAGCCGGGGCAGGGCGGTCGCTAGCTTCCTCCCATGATCAAACGCAGCCCCTTCCGCTACTTCAAGACGAGCCCTGAGATCATCCGCTTGGCGGTGATGCTCTACGTGCATTTCCCGATGTCCCTACGCAACGTCGAGGACCTGCTGCATGAGCGCGGCGTCGATGTGAGCCACGAGACTGTCCGGTTCTGGTGGCACCGCTTCGGCCCTATGTTCGCCGCCGCGATACGAAAGCGGCGTATCGAGGGCATGAAGTCCAGCAGCTGGAGATGGCACCTCGATGAGGTGTTCGTGAAGATCAACGGCGAGCGGCACTAGCTCTGGCGGGCCATCGATCACAAGTGGAATGAATGAAAATCCCAAGTTGGGTATCAGTCCCGACCGCGTCGGTTGGGATTCGAACGGAAAATAATGCATCATGAAAACAATGGCTTAGGAAGTAGAGAAGATTGGATGTCAGGCCCATCCCCTCCGCCAACCAACCCGTTTAAGTTTTTGTTTTCATTAAATAAACATACTTTAGTTTGGTCGGCGTCCCCCATTTTGTCCGCCATTTGAAAAATGCATGATGCCCAGACCGGCTCAGATCAGGTCCATCTCAAACTTCTGAATCGTCCAGCGATTGACCGCATCAACGTAGGCGTCATGTTCTGCCCAGAGCCGTTGATAGGTGCGGCGGTGCATTCCTTTGGGCTTTGGGCCAGGTCCATTTGCTGTGCCGGGATACCAGCCCAGATGGTCTCAAATGCGCATGCTTCGGCATCGATGGACCTCCTCGCAGGGATGTCCAAGCCTACCAGATGAAAAGCGCAGGGTTTTTCAGACGTTCCTACACGTTCCGGCTGACCTCGCATTCGTGATCTTTGAGCTGCGGGCGGTGCACATAGAAAGCAGTGAGACGAGCAACATAAAGGATGTCGCGCTGTATACGGACACCGATGGCAGGATCATGCGCGAGGAGTTATTTTTTTGCTGATTGGTCATTTGGCGCTGGCCTCGGGCACCAGATACGCCGCGCCTAGTACAGGCTGGCCCGCGCAGGAGAATTTGCGCGAACCAATCGTATCATGTCACTCTACACTGTCTACAATCAGCTTTTTCGCTTGCTTCGGCGCATGGCTGCCAAGCCGCCTAAAGCGCCCAGCAGCAAAAAACCTGCGGCAGGAAGCGGTACGGAGGGTGGTTGAATGGTCGGGCCGCCCAGCGACGTGCTCGACAACTGCGCAGCACCTTTGCCGGAACCGAAGGGGGACAAGATCGTCAAGCCGGTTATTGTGTAAGCACCCGCCGTCAATTCGATCTGACCGGAACTCCATTGGCTGTCTAGGAATGCCCCGTCGTAGTCGTTAAAGATGGTAACACCTAGAGAGGTGGGTAAAGAGGTAACACCTGCCGAGACTCCGTTGATGAAAAACTCGAACTGGTCGCCAGACAGAGCCGCGTCGGTTACCGCAAAAAAAGCATTAGAGACAAGGGTGAAGGTGAAATCATCACTTTACACTGATCCGACGTCCTCAAACGTAAATTCTGCCCATCCACCATCAAGCGCTAATGTCGCCGCGTGTGCACTGCTTGCAGTCATGGCAAGAACAGTTGCCATGATCACACCCTTAACATTCATCATTCAATCCCATCAATTATCATACCGACATTCCCCAAGCGGACTGCCTTCTGACACGACGACGTCTTCGTCTTGCCTGCGAATCAAGTCTCTTTCGCCTTTTTCGGTCTCAAGAGCTGTGGAAACGCCTGAAAAACGAGCGCCTCATGCAGCGAACCAGTGTCGTGCCGGCGCAGAGGCAAGGCTTTATGGCGCTTTGGACAGACCCATTGTACCGCTTTCGTTCAGTTCGGGAGTTGATCGCGGTAAAGCGCATGACGGGGGGGCTCGTATTCGGCGGATTGCAGGAAGGATGAGCAAAGCAGGCTAGGTGTATGCGTCATATTGGCCGTCCTGAAAGGCCCCGTGGCGCAACGCCCCTACCCGACCAGATCGCAACCGTCTTGAAGGCCCTACACGCGTCCCGCGAAGCCTCCCCAGAGCAGCTCACCCGCCTGATCATGGTCCGCGACACCAGGTGGAAATACGTCCATGCGGAGGGCTTCCGGCCTATGCTCTTCGACTTGCAAAACGATCCTGCAGAGCTGGAGGATCTTGGCGGTGTCGAGCGGCCTGATCTTGACGTCGTCCGGGCAAGGCTTTCCGACGCGATCTTCCACTGGGCACGGCGCCATCATGCAAGGATCACCGTAACGCCGGAGCGTATCGAGGCGATGACCGGACGGGAGCCTGACGGAATCCTGATCGGCTTCTGGGACGAGGCCGAGTATGAAAAGGAATTCGGCAAGCCTTTCGAAGACCGACCCTGACAGGTTCCCCGGCTTCGACCGTCTCACCGGCAAGTTGCGCTCCCATGGTGCCGAGCTGACGAAGCCTGGCCCTGAGCGGAGGGGCGCACAACGAGGCTTGCGGCAGAAATCCGGCGATCAGTAGACGCCTTGTTCTTTTGCCAACAACGCCGCCTGCGTTCGGTTGCTGACCCCGAGCTTGGCAAGAATGTGCTTCACATGCAGCTTCACCGTAACCTCCTGAAGTCCGAGGTCACGAGCGATTTCCTTGTTCGATCGACCCTTGCACAAATGTTCGAGGGTTTCGTGCTCACGCGCTGAGAGGCCCATGAAAGCGCCGGTCTTTCCGGTCTTCGCGGAGGTATCGGCAAACCCCACCGGAAAGTATCGCTCCCCCGCCAGCATGAAGCGGATCGCGTTTACCATCGAGGTCGCGGGGGCGGATTTCGGAAGGAAGCCCTGAGCGCCCTTTTGCATTGCGCTGGTCGCCACATCCGCCGTGGCGATGCCCGACATCAACGCGAACTTGCATCGGGAATGACGGAGGATGAGGCGTTCCATCCCGCTCAACCCGTCCATCCCGGGCATATTGTAATCAAGCACGGCAAGGTCGATTGGCAGGTCCCCGTTCAGTATCTGGGCAGATGCATCGAGTGTGCTTGCCTTTCGCACGACGAAGCCGTCCTGCGCTTCGAGGTAGGCGGCGATCGTGTCGCGGACGAGGTCATGGTCGTCCGCGATTAGGATATTGGGCATGTCTGGGCCTCAGGGATCAGTTGCGCCGAGACTAGCAGCCTCCTGCGTCAATACGAAGGCAAACCTATACCAAAGTATAGTCGCCTAGCCCAATGCCCCCGGACACTATCACCCCGGACATGGTAGGCGAGGGGCAGACAGCTTTTTCCGGAGGCCCCGCGATGCTTTTTCGATCCGTCCTGACCCTGCTGCAGGCAGCAGTCCTCCTCACTTGCGGGGCGCCCGTTCTGGCGCAGGATGCCCTCGCACTCATCCTGTCGGATCAGGCCGGGCAGGTGGTCGCCGAGTATGACCTCGCCGATCTGGATGCGATGCCACAAACCGAATTCACCACCACAACGATCTGGACCGAGGGGCCCGTGACCTTCACGGGCGTGACCCTTGCGACCGTTCTGGACGCGGCCGGGTTGAGGGGTGCGTCCGTCTCGATGACCGCCCTCAACGATTACTCAGTCGATATTCCGATGGACGAGATCACCGAGACGGCCCCCCTGCTTGCCACCCGGATGGATGGAGAGGTCATGTCCGTGCGGGACCGAGGGCCATACTGGATCGTCTACGACTATGACGCAGATCCGGCGTTTCAGACGGAAACCAACTATGCCCGCAGCATCTGGCAACTCAACCGGCTGAGAACGATGGATTGACCGGCGATTGCACCCTAGGTTCAGCAAGCACCAACGACCGGATCCCATGATGCTGGCGAAACGAATAGCGACCCTTGCTGTCATTCTGGTGCTGAGCCTCTTTCTCGGCGTTTTGGGCAACAACGTGCTGGTGCAACTGCGCGGGTTGTCCATCGCCGAGACGGACAACATGCAATGGACGATTCTGCAGGTCGAAACGGAAATCGCGAACCTGCAGGTTGCCGTGCTGGAAGCCTTGACCGACGATAACCCGGATCTGGACGCGGTGCGCCTGCGGTCGGACATCGCGTTGAGCCGGCTTGGCCCGGTCCAGAACGGCCGCACCGGCGAGTTGTTTCGCGAGAATGCGCAGGCAATGCCGCTTCTGGCGGCTATCGATGCCTTCGCGGCCAGCCTGATTGGGATTCTGGACACGCCGGGTCGGCTCGATCGCGTGGATCTGGTCGAGATGCGCGAATTGATTGTGGGGATCCGACCCGATGTCCGTCAGTTGGCCCTTTTCGGACTGCAACTTGGGGTGGAACGCAGTGAGGCGCGGCGAGTGGCGTTCTCGGATCAACTCTGGCGCACAGGTGCCACCGCGATCGCGCTGATTGCGGCCCTTGGCGTGCTTTTGTTGGTGCTGGACCGTGTTCTTGCCCGCGCCCGCCAGCGCGATCTTGCGCTGCGGGCTTCCAGTGATCGCCTTGTCTCGACGGTGGAGGCATCGCTTGACGCCATCGTGGCGGCGGATCAGGCGGGACGCATCGTGCAATTCAATTCCGCGGCAGAGCGCATCTTTGGCTGGACGAATGCCGAGATCCTTGGCCGCAAGATGGACGAGACGATCATTCCCCCTCAGCACCGCAATGCCCACAAGGCGGGAATGGACCGCTACCTCGCCACCCATGAAGCCCATGTCGTGGGCGGAGGACGGGTGGAGCTTTCGGCCCTGCGCAAGACCGGCGAGGAATTCCCGGTGGAGATCAACATCACCTCCGTGCGCGACGGCGCGGAGGAGCTTTTCATCGCCTATCTCCGCGACATCAGCCTGCGCAAGATCAATGAGCAAAAGCTGATCGATGCCCGCGACAGGGCCCTGCGCATGGACCGGGCGAAATCGCAGTTCCTCGCTGTGATGAGCCACGAGATGCGGACCCCCCTGAACGGGGTGCTCGGGGTTCTGGACCTGTTGCGCACCACCAAGCTGACAGAACGGCAGGAGCGCTATGTCGGCGTTGCCGCCGCCTCGGGTGAAATCCTGCTGGAGCATGTCAACGAGGCGCTGGACATCACCCGGATCGAGATGGGCTCGATGTCCCTGTCGCCAGCGCCGTTCCCGCTCAGGCGCTGCGTGGAGGGGGTCGTCGATGTCCTGAGCCCCCTGGCGCAGGAAAGGAACCTGGCGCTGGAGCTTGAGTTCGGCACCGGGATGGATCGCCATTTCCTTGCCGATGGCGGACGCATCGCGCAGATGCTGACCAACCTTGTGGGCAATGCGATCAAGTTCACCGACGCGGGCAGTATCCATGTCAGCGTCACCGGCATCCATGGCGCGGACGCGACCTCGGCCACTTTCGCCGTCCGTGACACCGGGCCGGGCATATCCCCCGAAAACCATGAACGCATCTTCGAGGATTTTGTGGCGCTGGCCCACGCGGAAGGCAGGCAATCGCGCGGCGACGGGCTGGGCCTGTCCATAGCCCGCAAGACCGCGCGGTTGATGGGCGGCGATCTGACCGTGACAAGCAAGATGGGGGAAGGCAGCACCTTCTCGCTCGTCCTGCCGCTAGAGCGCGTCTCGGCCCCGGCGGATGCCGCGACACCTGAACTGACGCATACCCGGCCGGTCAGCGCCCGCTCGATCCTCGTGGTCGAGGACAATGCGATCAACCGATCGGTCCTGCATGAAATGTTGAAAGGCCTTGGCCATAGCGTTCAGGAAGCCAAGGACGGGCTGGAGGGCCTCAACGCCGCCAAAAACTGCGCAGTCGATCTCATCATCATGGATATCAGCATGCCGGTGATGGATGGCATCGAAGCCACCCGCCGCATCCGGCAAGAGGCAGGCCCAAACCAATCCACGCCGATCCTGGGCCTGACCGCCCACGGCCGCGAGGAATACCGCACCCAAGCCGAACAGGCCGGAATGACGGCGTTCTGCACCAAGCCGATCCGGCTGGCCGTCCTGCAGGAGGTTCTTTCCGGGCTGGACCGGGCGGACCTTGGGCCCGTGGTATCCATCGACGGTGTCGTTCTTCGTGAAATGATCGACGCCCTTGGCGTTTCGCGTGCCCGCACCACACTGGATCGATTCCGGAGCGAGTTCGATGACGGGATTGCACTTCTGTTGCAGGAAACGGAAACCGGCGTGATCGCCGAGATGCCCGCTTTGGTCCACAAGTTACGGGGGGCCGCCGCCATGATCGGGCTGACGGGTATCGTGGTGCATCTCGACGTCGTCTCCGACGCCATGGCCGGCGATGATCCGGCCGCCCTGACGAGCGCGATACAGTCCCTGCGCCATGCGGCCAATGCCGCCCAAGGGCAGGCGCTGGACATCCTCTCAACAGTCCGCTGAACCACCCTTCCGGACAGGAAGCCTATCCTTCGGCATAGGTCGATCCCCCATATTTGCCTAAAAACTATCCTTACTTTGAATTAAATTCCGATCGCCGCCCTGTAGCTACTCCTCATTAATCACCGGCCAGCCAGAGAGCGGCCAACCACGAGGAACTACGGAAATGAACAAGACGATCATGGTTATCGGCGGCGATGGCTTTTGCGGTTGGCCGACGGCGCTTCACCTGTCGAGGATGGGTCACAAGGTCACCATCGTCGACAACCTGTCGCGCCGCTGGATCGACAAGAAGATGGGCGCCGACAGCCTGACCCCCATTGCCAGTGTCGAGAATCGCCTTGCCGGCTGGACCGAGGCCACCGGCCTGACCATCAACTTCGAAAGCATCGATGTCGCCCGCGAATTCGACCGCCTGACTGCCCTGATGGCGGCGCTCAAGCCCGACACGATCATCCATTTCGGCGAGCAGCGCGCCGCGCCCTATTCCATGAAGGGCATCGTCGAGAAGCGTTACACCGTCGACAACAACATCTCGGCCACCCACAACATCCTGGCCGCCAGTGTCGAGTTGGGCATCGATCCCCATATCGTGCATCTGGGGACCATGGGCGTCTACGGCTATGACGGCGACGGGCTGGAGATCCCCGAGGGCTATCTGCGCGTGTTCGTCCCCGGCGACGACAAGCAGATCTTCCAGCGCGACATCCTCTACCCGACCAATCCTGGCAGCGTCTATCACATGACCAAGTCGATGGATCAGTTGCTGTTCCAATTCTACGCCAAGAACGATCGCCTGCGGATCACCGACCTGCATCAAGGCATCGTCTGGGGAACCCAGACCGAGGAGACCAAGCTCGACGATCGCCTGATCAACCGCTTCGATTATGACGGCGACTACGGCACCGTGCTGAACCGGTTCCTGATGCAGGCCGTCGTGGGCCACCCGCTAACGGTGCATGGCACCGGCGGCCAGACCCGGGCCTTCATCCATATTCAGGACACCGTGAAATGCATTGCGCTTGCCGTCGACAACCCCCCGGCGCGCGATGGCCGCGTCGTGATCATGAACCAGATGACGGAAACCCATACCGTCCGCAATCTGGCCCGCCTTGTCGCGACCAATACCGGCGCGCAGGTGGCTTTGGTCGACAACCCGCGCAACGAGGCGGCGGAAAATGATCTGCGCGTGTCCAATCGCAGCTTCATCGGCCTCGGGCTGGAGCCGATCACGCTGGCTTTCGGCCTGATGGAGGAAACCCAGGAAGTCGCGGCCAAATACGCGGATCGCTGCATCATGGAGATGATCCCCTGCGTCTCGACCTGGACCGAAAACCAGCGGCCCGGTGTGGTCGTGCAAGCAAAAGCCGCCTGATCCAGTCCGATCTTCCGGACCCGCGTGGAGGTGGGTCCGGTTGTATCGGATGGCTCGGGCAGGTTTTGGGGACAAGATCATGCGACTGATCGGCATGGGCCTTCTGGCCTTTCTACTGGCGGGTATCGCGCTGTTTCTGGCGCGGTCCGACACCATCGACCAGACCCTCCGGCTGATCCGCGAAATGCGGGATGGCCCACAGTTGCAATTCGAAGTGGTTGCCGCCGCCCGCACCGAAGGGACGGCGGCGATCGTTCAGCGCGTGGCACCGGAGATGCCGATCATCCTTCTGGGATTGCCTGCCTATCAAGGCGCGACGTTTCTCATGCCAATCGATGCGCGTCCGACATCCGGATACCTCCAGATCGACGTGACATATCAGGTTCTTGCGGGGGTCGAGGGCGTCTTGCGCATCTCGATCGACGACACCCGCCGGGCCGAGATGTTGCTGCATCCGGGTGAGGCAGGGCGCTCGGTGCGCATTCAGCTGACGGCTGAGGATATTGCACGGGCGCGGCTGGTTGTCTCTTTCGGACTGCAGGGTCAGGGTCCCCTTGCGACCTGTGGACCAGATGACGGGGTCGAAGCCGTTGTCGAGATCGAGACGACCAGCGCTTTGGTGCTGGAGATCGCAGCGCCGCTGGTATCTCCGCAGGACCGGGTCGCAGCTTGGGGCGGCGACATCCGCCTCGGATGGCCTGAAGCAGGGGGTGCCGACCAGCTTGACCGCCTGATCGAAGCGTCGCGGCGGTTCGGACAATCCCCGAGCATCAGCTTTCATCCCGACACTGGCGATGTGCTCAGCTTGGACGAGGCGCGGGCGCTTGCCCAGCCAGCGGAGCCATCCGCGGGCGGCACACATGTTTGGGACGAGGCCTTGGCCGACCGCAGCCCCCTTTTCACCCTGCGCCGGTTTCAGCGCAGCACAAGCTGGCGGATTCGGTATGATCTGCACGCAGTCCCTGATGCAGTTTTGCCCATTGCTCTGGACCTGTCCATTGCTCTGGGGCGGCTGCCCCTCGGGGATCAGTGGCAGATCATCGTGACGATGAACGATCACCTTCTTGGCCAGACTCTGGTTGACGGGGATCTTGGCGCCTTTCACCTGTCGGTGAATCTGCCCCTGTCTGATCCGGTGCCCCGAAACGAGATCGAGATCTCGGTCCAATCGACCGGGACGCAGGACGACATCTGCGGTCAGGGGCCGGATCTGGTGGCTGAGTTGCTGCCCGCGACGCGGCTGTTGCCCGGTGACGCAGCCTATGGTGACGCCCTGGTGCGCTTGCGGGCCGCCTTGGCGCGCGCGCAATCGCTTGGGGTCGGCTTGCAGGGCGCGTTGGGCGTGGCGGAGGCGCAGGTCGCAGCCGGCCTGCTGGCCGAGCTTGCCCCGCACCAGACACTTCACCCCGCCCAGAATGCGCCCCATGTTCTTGTGCTGAACCGGGCGGCAGATCTTTCTTCCCTGGCGGTTCAGGGCGAAGCGCATGCCTGGCTGGTCTATCGCGACGCCGACAACCGCGTGGTGGTCGAACCTGCAGCGGAGGCCACCGGCGGCCATATCGGAACCGTCGCCCTCTTGGTCACCTCCGACCCGGCCGCATTATGAGCGCGCCCGCCAAGGATGATGCGCGCGACGGGATCAACTTCATCTCGGTCGACAGCGCGCCCAAGAAATTCGCGGGCTTCGTGTCGCAATGGCAGGCGCCTGCGATGCTGGCGGTGTTCACTGGTCTGGTCGTCACCCTCCTTCTGGCGGTGAATTCCGAGGCCGGGGTGCGGATCTTTCCCAACCGCGATCTGGTGTTCTCGCCCTATGAGGGGCGGCATTCCATCGCGATCCGCCTGTTCCTGATCGCTTTCTACATCTCGTTCGCAGCCTTTTCCCTTGGCGAATGGCGCGCGCGGGTGCTGTTCGGGCTCGACATGGTGCTGAGCTTCGGGGTGATCTGCGCGCTTTGCGATCTGGCCAATGTGATGGCCGCAGCACAGTTCGGGATCGCCTATTCCCTGCATTTCAGCGCCATCGGCTCGGGCCTGCTGGGCTTTGCGATCTATTCGTTCAAGCTGCTGGAATGGGGCCTGATGCCGGTTCGCATCCCAGTCGAATACCGTGCCGTGGCGCAGGGCCGGACCGTCATCCGGATGGCCACCACGCTGTGCATCGCGGCCTTCGTCGCAATCAAGGTCGGCTCGATGGAGCTGGCGATTGTGGAAACCCTTAGAAGCTGGACGCTTCTGGGGGGGATCGGGCCGGGGGTGTTCCTGTTCCTGCCAGTCCTCTTCGGTCAGCTTTACCTCTTGGCCATCTACGATGTCCTGACCACCAAGACGCCGGACTTCCGCCCACCCGTCAGCATCATCGTTCCCGCCCATAACGAGCAATACATCATCGAGGATACGATCAACGCGATGGACCGCGCCGCCGCCCATTATGGCGGGGAAGTCCATATCCTGATCATGAACAACAACTCGACCGATGCGACCGAGCAGATCGCGCGGGACACGCTGGCCAGTTGCAAGGCCGCCAGGGGGCAGGTCATCAACGTGCCCAAACCCGGCAAATCCAATGCCCTGAACGCCGGGCTCGATGCGACGCAGACGGAATTCCTTGTGCGGGTCGATGCGGATACGCTGGTGGGTGAAGACAACCTGACTCGCGCCATGCCCTATTTCACCGATCCCAAGGTGGGCGTGGTGGGCGGAGTGCCGGTCCCGCCCGGTGGCGCGCTCTTCGACCGCGCCCGCCTGCTGGAGGTGCTGGTCAAGCACGGCTTCTATTCCGTGGCGATGGGGGCCGTGAACGGCGTGGTCGGCATTCCCGGCATGTTCGTGGTATACCGGACCGAACATCCGCGCTTTCTCGGCGGCTTCGTCGAGGGGATGAACGGCGAGGATACGGATGTGTCCCTGCGCATCGGCGAGCTTGGCTTTCACTCGATCGTGGACCCAAGGCTGCGCTACATTTCGGAAGTTCCGGCTTCCTACATCCATATGCGCGAACAGCGGATGCGCTGGTTTCGCTCGATCTATCACATCAGTTCGCGCTGCCGCGATCTGATCTATTCGCCGCACGGAACCATGCGGGGCAAGATCATCCTGCCCTATATGCTGATCAACTCTGCCCGCCGTGCGATGCTGGTGCCCCTGATCATCTTCGGCGGCGTGGAATGCGTGTTCCGCTTCAACCCCGACAGCCCGATCATCTGGCAATCGGTGGTCGCGGTCACCACCGGGGCACCGGCGATCATGGCGGTGGCGGCGTCGCTTCTGAACGGTGTGCCGCGTGGCATCCTGGCCTTGCCGGAATACCTGATCTTCCGGATCCTGCGCGCCTATTTCACGCTGGAATCCATGTTGAGTATCCTGATTGGCTCTACCGCGGAAAACATGGAGCGGGCGACCAGAAGAAACATCATTGTCGACAAACCCATGCGTGTTGCGTGAGGCTTTGGCGTCGGAGCAAGTTTGACCGACTGACCCGCAATGACGCCTTCCTGCTTGCCTTGCGCGACAGCGGCGTCCGCTTTGTGGCTTGCGACATGCCCGAGACGGATGACCTGACCGCGGCCATCGTGGCACTGGTCGCCCGGCAGGAGCGGGGCGTGATCTGACGGCGCCCCTCGGAGGCGCGGGGGGTGAAGCCCGGCAATGCCACGGGGCGGAAGGGCTGCGGCGCGTTGAGACGGGCGGTCAACATCCCCTCGTGCATCTGACGATTCGTGCGTCGGCGCCTCCTCAAGTCAGCAAGCCACGCGTAGCATCGTCCGAGTCTTCGTCACCGCATCGGGCAATCTGGCCTTTTCGGAGTCACTCCGCCCATTGGGACTGCATGGCAGGCAGATTGTCGGTGCTTTTTTCATCAAATTTGAAAAGGACGTTGCCAAAAAATCAAGTAGCTTGACAGCTGCATGTTTCGTTTGGATTTCTGAAGGGGCTACCGCAGGGGATGGCGGTCTAGACAGTCGGTCCATCCCCTGGAAATATGGACGCCCCCCATGGCGTTCGACCCTTCCGCCGGCACGTATCGGGTGAGCATTGGCTGCTGCTCGGTCATCGTTCGGCCTCATCAAGTAATGGAGATGTCCGATGACGACTATGTATGGCTGGGAACCCTATCTCAGTGAGCGTGACCGCGAACATGACGCCCTCTGGGGCAAGAAGGACCTGTTCGGATTTGGCGAGAAACCGGCGCTTGTGCTGATAGATATCTACTACAGCGTGCTGGGCCTTGAGCGGCAGCCGATCTTCGAGTCGATGAAGATGTGGCCGTCCTCGACCGGGCTGGAAGGCTGGAAGGCGGTGGACAAGACTGCCGAGTTGTTGGCCGTGGCGCGGGAAAACGGCGTGCCGGTCGTCCATGTCAAAGGCCTGCAATCGGGCATCAAGCCCTGGGTTCACCGCAAACGCGGGCCGTCGAAACTGTCGGCTGAAATGCAGCAGAAGGGCAACGAGATCGTCGCCGAGGTTGCGCCGATCGCCGGCGAGGTGGTGATCGAGAAAACCGCGCCGTCAGGCTTTCAGGGCACGCCGCTGCACTTCCATCTCAACAGTCTGGGTGTCGACACGCTCATCATGTGCGGTGAGACGACGTCGGGCTGTGTGCGCGCCTCGGTGGTGGATGCCGCGACCCATCGCTACCGGGTCGGCGTGGTGTCGGAATGCGTCTTCGACCGCACCGAGGCCAGCCATTTCATGAACCTCTACGACATGCACCAGAAGTATTCCGATGTCGTCTCGCTGAAGATGGCAAAGGCGTATCTGGCCGAGCAGGGCGCCGCTGCCGAGGAGCCGCCGCTGCAGCGCATGGCCGGGTAGGCCGTCCCCGAGGGCCGTTCCTGCCCCCGGGAACGGCCCATTTCCCCGATCCTTCCAGCCCAAAAGGAGACCATTGATGTTCACGATGAACCGGCGGCAGTTTGCTGGCCTGATGGCCGCGAGCCTCGCCCTGCCCAAGACCGCCGTTGCCCAGTCCGACGCGTCCAAGACCCTGACGGTACGCTTCTACGACGACCCTGCGGGTTTTGACCCCGCCAACATCTTCCGAATTGAAAACGAGAACATCGCCTTCAACATCTTCAGCGGTCTGACCAGCTATGACGGTCAGACCGGCGAGATCATTCCCGATCTGGCGACATCGTGGGAGACGCCCGACAACAAGACCTGGACCTTCCGGCTGCGCGAAGGCGTGCAGTTCCAGAAGGACTTCGGCGAGATGACGTCGGAGGACGTGATCTACAGCTATACCCGCATCCTGGATGAGGCGACCGCTTCACCCTACCGCAACACGTTGGCCTCGGTCGTCCGGATGGAAGCGCCCGATCCCTATACCGTGGTGATCGAGCTGGAGGCCCCGAACGGCGGCTTCCTGCACACGGTCGCAAACTACCATCAGGGGCAGATCGTCAGCCGCCGCGCCATCGAGGAAGCGGGCGATCAGGTGCGGTGGCAGCCGGTCGGCACCGGCCCGTTTTACCTCGAGAGCATCGACGTGACCTCGCAGATCGTGCTCAAGCGGCACGAGGCGTATTTCCGCGGTGCCGCGCCGATCGAAACCATCGTGTTCAACATCATCAAGGACGAGGCCACATCGACCATCGCGCTGCGCAACGGCGAAGTCGATCTGGTCATGCGCGCCAACCGCGAGGAGAACCTGACCACGCTGCGCGCCGAAGGCTTCACGATGAATTCGGTGATGGATTACGCCGTCGCGCTCAAGGTGCTGAACCCGGAATTCGCTCCCTTCGCCGACGTGCGGGTGCGCCACGCGATCATGCATGCCATCGACTACGAGGCGATCACCGGCGCGATTTCGCCGTCGCTGACGCAGGCGACTGGCTCGATCCTGCTTCCTTGGATGCCGGTCTATTCCGAGAACGTCCCGACCTATCCCTACGACCCCGACCGAGCCCGCGCGTTGCTGGCCGAGGCCGGATATGCCGATGGCTTCACATTCCAGCATCTGGGCACATCGGCGCAGGGCGTGACAGAGTTGCAGCAGTTCGAGATCGATTTCCTGAGCCAGGTCGGTCTGGACATGCAGATGGAACTGGTCGACACGCCCACCTTCAACCAGCGCCGCAACGCGGGCGAATTCCAGATGGCGACACGCCTGCTGCCCGCCATCGATCCCGATCTGATCCTGTTCAGCTACCTGCACCCCGACAACACCGTGCCCGGTGGCCTGAACGGCGCGCGCTACAACAACCCGCGCGTGACCGAGTTGCTGGAGGCCGCCCGTGCCGAAGTGGACCCGGCAACGCAGTTGGCGCTCTACGAAGAGTTGCAGCAGATCGTGATGACGGACCTGCCCTATGTGCCGAGCTACGCCAACAACGTGTTCTGGCCCGGCAAGCCGGCCGTGACCGGCGTGCACATCAACTACCTCGCGCAGGTCAATTTCTACGATGTCGACATGACCGTCGCCTGATCGGGAAAGGGGAAACCGGCCATGATCGATTACGCCCTCAAGAAGTCCGCACAGTTGTTCATCACCGTGTTCGGTGTTGTCACGCTGGTGTTCTTCACCCTCCGCCTGATCCCGGGGGACGCGGCATCGGCCATGGCCGGCGACACCATTTCGGGCGAGGCGCTGCAGTTGATGCGCGAACAGATGGGTCTGAACGAGCCGCTGATGTCGCAATATTTCGGCTACCTGCGCGATCTGGTCGTGCTTGATCTGGGCCAGACGATCACCACGCGACTGCCAGTAGCCGAGATGATTGGCAACGCGCTCCCGGTGACGATGTCGATTGCGCTGCTGACCATCCTCCTGACCGTCATCATCTCGATCCCGCTGGGCACTGTCGCGGCCTTTATGGCCCACAAGGGGCGCACGCGGCTTGACAACCTGCTGACGGGCTTTGCCATGCTCGTCGACCTGATGCCGTCGTTCTGGACGGCGCTGGTGTTCCTGCTGCTGTTCTCGCTGACGCTGGGCTGGTTTCCCGCATCGGGCGCGGTGACGCTCGATGACCCGATGGCTTTCCTCTCGCGCATCGCCCTGCCGGTGCTGGTGCTGTCGGTCACGCAGATCGCCACGATGGCGCGGATCACCCGCACATCGGTGCTGGAAATCCTGTCCGAGGATTATGTGCGCACCGCCCGCGCGATGGGTTGGTCCGAGTTCCGCGTGCTGTTCCGCCACGCCCTGAAGAACGCGGCGTTGCCGATCGCCACGGTGATCGGGCTGAGTTTCGGGAACCTGCTGAACGGGACGGTGATCGTGGAGTTCATCTTCACCATCCCCGGCATCGGCAACCTGTTGATCAACGGCATCAACAGCCGCGACTACCAGTTGGTGCAGACGCTGATCGTTTTCTATGCGCTGCTGTTCGTATCGATCAACTTCATCACCGATCTGGTGTATCGCGCGCTCGATCCGCGCGTCAGCTTCTGACCCGGAGGGCAGGACATGGCCAACGAATCCGTCGATACCGCCGCCGCCGCCCGTCCACGCCTGCCGGTGCTGGCCCTGCCGACCGAGGGGTTGCTGGCCAACCGCAAGGTACAGGTAGCGGCGATGATCCTGGTGCCGATCCTGGCGCTGACGGCCTTTGCCCCGCTCCTGCCGCTGCAGGCGCCGCTGGAGACGAACCTGCGCGCGATCATGCAGGCGCCGTCGATCGAACACCCCTTCGGCACCGACCGGATGGGGCGCGATGTGTTGGCGCGCACACTGGCAGGGGTGAAGGTATCGCTGCTGGTGGGCTTCAGCGTGGCGAGCATCGCGCTGGTGGCGGGGATGGTTCTTGGCACCTTGGCGGGCTTCTTCGGCGGGGTGATCGACCGGGTGGTGATGACGGTGGTGGATATCTTCCTCGCCTTTCCGTCGCTGCTCCTTGCCATCGGACTGGTGGCCATCGTGGGCACCGGGCTGATCCCGGTCATCACGGCCATCGCCATGGCGGACGTGCCGCGCTTCATCCGGCTGCAACGCAGTCAGGTGCTCAGCCTGCGCTCGCGGCCCTTCATCGATGCGGCGCGCACGGTGCGGGCGTCCAAGGGCTGGATGATGACGCGCCACATCATTCCCAACACGGTGGCTCCCATGCTGGTGGCCGGCTCCATCGCCTCGGCCAATGCCATTCTGGTCGAGGCGAGCCTCAGTTTTCTGGGGCTGGGCATCATGCCGCCCGCGCCGTCGCTGGGCAACATCATCCGCGACGGGCAGACCTATCTGCAGGAGGCGTGGTGGATCTCGACCCTGCCGGGGATCGTGATCCTGCTGATCGCCTTCGCGCTGCACTTCCTGTCGGACGGCGCCCGCGAAGAACTCGACCCCCGCGCCCGCAAATGACCCGCCCCCGTCCGCCATCCCCGAAAGGACTCCCGCAATGACCTACCAGTCCGAACTTGCGCCGACATTGCTGGAGGTGCGCGGCCTGCGGACCGAGTTCGACACCCGCGCCGGCACCGTGACGGCCGTGGACGGCGTCTCGTTCACCATCGACAAGGGCGAGCGCGTCGCCATCGTCGGCGAAAGCGGATCGGGCAAGAGCGCGATGGCGATGTCCCTGTTGAGATTGCTGGCACATCCGGGCCGCGTGGCAGGCGGGCAGGTGCTGCTGGACGGGCGCGATCTGGCCAGGTTGTCGGAACGCGCGCTGAACGCGATCCGCGGTCGCGAGGTGGGCACGGTGTTTCAGGACCCGATGTCGTCGCTCGACCCGGTGATGAAGATCAGCCGCCAGATGGTGGAACCGATCATGCGCAACCTTGGCCTGCCGCGCGAGGCGGCGCGCGCCGAGGCGATACGCTGGCTCGACAAGGTCGGTATCCCCGATCCAGCCGGGCGCATCGACGCCTATCCGTTCGAGATGTCGGGCGGGATGCGCCAGCGGGTGATGATCGCCATGGCGCTGTCGTGCCGCCCGCGTCTGATCATCGCCGACGAGCCGACGACCGCACTCGATGTGACGATTCAGGCGCAGATCGTGGCGATGCTCAAGGACCTGACAGCCGAGGCGGGAGCGGCGATGATGTTCATCACCCATGACCTTGGACTGGTGGCGCGGTTCGCGCACAAGGTTGCGGTAATGTATGCGGGCCGGATCGTGGAGTTCGGCCCGGTCGACGCGATCTTCGCCGCGCCCCAGCACCCCTATACCCAGAGCCTGTTGCGCACGATCCCCAGTGTCGGTGCCACCAAGGATACGCGGCTGCCGCAGATCCCCGGCATTCCGCCTGACATGCGCCACAAGCCCGAGGGCTGCGCCTTTCGGGCGCGCTGCGCGGTGGCGGTGTCCCGCTGCGCTGTCGACGTGCCGGACCTGACCGCGCGGACGGGCGATCTGGTGGCGGCCTGCTGGGTCGAGGGGGGATTGCGCGCCGCGCCAAAGGCGCTGGAGCCGCGCCGCAGGGTGGCGGCGCCTCTTGACGACACGCGGGTGACGGTCGAGATCAACAATCTTGTAAAACATTTCGAAGGCCGGGCTTTCCTGCCGCGCAACCGCCGCGCCGTGCGGGCGGTCAACGGCGTGTCGTTGCGCGTGCGCAAGGGCGACACGCTGGGCATCGTCGGGGAAAGCGGCTGCGGCAAAAGCACGGTCGCGCGGCTTTTGCTGGGGCTGGAGCAGCCGACCTCGGGCGAGATCTTCATCGAAGGTCTTGCTCAGATGGTGTTTCAAGACCCGTTCTCGTCGTTCAACCCCAAGATGACCATCGCCCGGATCATCGATGAGCCGCTGGCGGTGCAGAACTGGGGCGATCGCCCGGCGCGCGCGGAAAGGGTCGAACAGCTGATCACGCAGGTCGGACTGGAGCCCGCGCATCTGGCCCGCTACCCCAGCCAGTTGTCGGGCGGCCAGCGCCAGAGGGTCGCCATCGCCCGCGCGCTGGCGCTGAACCCGTCGGTCGTGGTGGCGGACGAGCCGACATCGGCGCTCGATGTGTCGGTGCGGGCGCAGATCATCAACCTGCTGGCCGACCTCAAGGCCGAGTTGGGGATCAGCTTCGTCTTCATCTCCCATGATCTGCTGACGGTGCGCTACATCTCGGATCGGATCGCGGTGATGTATCTGGGCGAAGTGGTGGAATACGGCCCGGCAGAGGATGTGTTCGACCGCCCGATGCACCCCTACACCCGCGCGCTGATCGACGCCGTGCCGATCCCCGACCCCAGGTTGGAGGCCGCGCGCAGCAATGCGCCCCTGCGCGGCGATCTGCCCAGCCCGCTGGACCTGCCTGTGGGTTGTGTCTTTGCGTCGCGTTGCCCCATGGCGACGGAGCTGTGCCGGACCGACAAGCCGGTGCTGAAGAAATACCGTCATTCCCAGGAGGCTGCCTGCCACTATGCCAAGTGAAACACGGCAAGGTCACGCCATGCAAAGTGACCGTTTCGCGCTGTTCGGCATCTTCGGCGGCTGCGTCTTCTTCACCATCACCGGGCTCGCCAACCCGTTCTTCTCGCTTTACGCGGCGGAACTCGGTGCCACCACCTTCGCCATCGGGGCGATGGTGACGCTCAAGGCGCTGTTGCCGATCTTCATTGCCATGCCGGCGGGTCAGTTGATCGACAGCATTGGACCCGTGCGTATGCTGCAATGGGGATCGTGGCTTTTGCTGTCAGCGCTGGCCTGCATGGTCTTTGCCGACGGTCTGATGCTCCTTGCCCTGTCGCAGGTCTTGCTGGGGGCCTGCATCGTCATCATGGCCTCGGCCTTTCAGGTGCTGGTCGCCAAGGGGAACCGCGACCGCCGAAACGAGGCGATCAAGCGCTATGCCATGTGGATGTCGGCGGGAGGCATGATGGGCCCGTTGATCGGGGGCGCCATCGCGTCGACGCAAGCGGCGCCCGTCGATGGCTATCACCTTGCCTTTCTGGTCTCGACCGGGGCGACGGGCGTGTTCATGCTGGTGTTGACCGGCGTGGCGCGCGTCTACCCGCACCCCAAGGCCGACGAGGTGGAGATAAGTGCCGCCGATGTCTTCAGCCTCAAGGGTGTGACCGGCAGCTACCGTTCGGGGTTCGAACTTGCGCATCTTCGGCCGGTGCAGTTCGGCCTGACCGCGACTTTCCTGATCATGTTCATTCAGGCCCTCTACATGAGTTTCCTGCCTCTTTACCTCGACGAGAATGGCTACTCGACGATGCTGATCGCGGTCACGATCTCGCTCAAGGGGCTGTCGGCGATGGTGTCGCGCTACGGGCTGACCGTGCTGACGCGCTACTACCGGCTGGAGTCCATCCTGACTGGCGCGGGGCTGTTGTCTGCTGTGTGCGTGGTGCTGACGCCTTTGGCGGTCGCCTCGCCCGTTACCATGCTGATGCTGGCGGCGGTGCTGGGGAGCGCGGTGGGGGTGAACCTGCCGATCAGCATCATGGTGATGGTCGACGCGGTGGGCGAGGGCCAGCGCGGCAAACTGATGGGCCTGCGCCTGTTGTCCAACAGGTTCTCGCAGATCCTGAGCCCGCTGACCTTCGGCCTTGTCGGCGGCATCTTCGGCCTGACGGCGGCCTTCTACAGCGCGGGGGGGGTGCTGGTGGCGACCGTGGCGGGCTTTGCGGTGTTTGCCCATCGCACCCTTGTGTCGGCCCCGGCCACAACGCCCTCAGAAGAGCCTGCGGAATGACGGCGCACGCCCCCTTGCCCGAGGTGCTGGTGGCACGCTGGGCGGATGTCCTGCGCAAGACGCCGGCCTTCGGGCTGATCCTGGTGACAGTCGCGGGGCACATGGCCTTGTTCGGGATGCTGACGCCCGTCATGGCGACGCATGCGCAGGGCTTCGGGGTGCCGGGCTGGCAGATCGGGCTGATGATCACGATGTTCGCCGTCGGCCGTCTGGCGGCCGATCTGCCGGCCGGGTTTCTGGCCGACCGGATCGGACTGCGCGTTCTGTTGTGGGGCGGGCCGGCGCTTTGTGGCCTTGGGGGGCTGATCGGCGGGCTGGCGGTGGATTACCCCACGATCCTTGCGGGGCGCTTGGTGCAAGGCGTGGGCTCCGGCCTCTACATGACGGCCGCAACGATCTATGTCGCGCGCATGAGCGACCGGCGCAACCGGGGCAAGCTGATGGCGCTGTTTCAGGGGGCGATGCTGGTGGGCGCGTCGTTCGGTCCGGTGCTGGGCGGCCTTGCCGCTTCGGCGATGGGCGCATTGGGGCCGTTTCTGGCCGGGGCCGTCATCGGGCTGGCCACGGCGGTGATCGCGGCGCTGTTCTTCCGCGATGCGCCGCGCGGCACGCTGGCGGGCCACGGGAAGCACATGCCCGCCGCGCTGTTGATGTCGATCCCGTTCCTGAGTGTGCTGGCGATCAACCTCGGGGTTTTCCTGACGCGCACGGTGGGTCAGTGGCAGATCCTGCCGCTTCTGGCACAAGAACGCTTCGCAGCCGGGCCGGACCAGATCGGGCTGGCCATCACGCTGTCGGCGTTGGGCACCCTGGCGGTGTTGCCCTTTGCGGCGTGGCTGATCGAGCGGGTGGCGCGCGTGCAGCTGATCGTGCTGTCGCTGCTGGCGACGGCCGCCTGCCTTGCCGCCATCGTTCTGGCGGGCACGATGGGGTGGCTGATGGCGGCGATGGTCGCCATGGGGCTGGCCACCGGGATCAGCGGACCGGCCATAGCCGCCTATGCCGTGGAGATCACTGCCCCGGATCTGCAGGGGCCCGCCATGGGCGCCATGCGCTTTGCCGGCGATCTTGGATATCTTGTCGGGCCGGTCTCTTTCGGCCTGGCCATCGACCTGACCGGCATCGGTCAATCGGGAGGCATGGCGCTGAACGCCGGTCTCGTGGCGGTTTTGGCCGTCCTGTTCCTTGCCGCCCATCGCCGGGCGCGCCCCGCCCGTTTCTGAGACTGCAACCCTGACCAAAGGAGACCTGCCATGACTGACCGCATCTGGGACGAATTCCTCACCGACCGCGACAAGGAGGTATTTGCCGCCTCGGGTTTCGGTGCGACCGCGGACTGGGGCGATCGCCCTGCGCTGCTGATCATCGACGTGAACTATGCCTTCTGCGACGAAGGCCCGATGCCCATTCTCGAGTCGATCAAGAAATGGCGCACGTCCTGCGGCGAAGACGCGTGGGAGGCGATGCCGGTCTTGCAAAAGCTGATCCAGACCTGCCGGGGCAAGGGCATTCCGGTGATCTATACCACCGGCACGCGCCGCGCCGACAATTGGGACAGCGGATCGTGGAGCTGGAAGAACAGCCGCCGCAAGGAAGAGGCGAAGGCCGCGATCCTTACCTCGGACGGGCGCGATGGCAACGAAATCGTTGATGCCATTGCCCCGGGGCCGCGCGACCTTGTGGTGCGCAAGCAAAAGCCCTCGGGCTTTGCGGGAACGCCGCTGCATTCCTACCTGCAGCTTCTGGGCTGCGACAGCGTGATCGTCACCGGCACCACGACATCTGGCTGCGTCCGCGCCACGGTGCTCGATGCCTTCTCGCTCAATTTCCGGGTAACGATGGTCGAGGACGGGTGTTTCGACCGGGCGCAAGCAAGCCACGCGATCAATCTTTGCGACATGCACGCGAAATATGCCAACGTCCTCCCAAGCGACGAGGTGATCGATCACCTCAATACCTTGTCGCAAGGCATGTTCGACCTTCCCTCGGGTGCCGGAATGACAGCGACGGCGGCCGAGTGAACCGGGACCCGGGCGCGCGCCCAAGCGCGCCCGGACCTATCCCGTTTACCCCACCTTCCTTACGGAGCCTCAGCGTGCACCTATCCAGATCCGACCTTCTATTTCTGGCCCTCGCCCTTCTGGGCGGCCTCGCCTGCTGGTGGCAGGGCGGACTGTCCCTTGTGGGCGCGGGCTTTGCCGAGGCTGGCTTGCTCCTGATGATCGTTCTGCCGCAACTGGTGGCGGGCCTGTTGATGGGCGGCCTGATCTCGCGGCTGGTGGGGCGCGAGAAGGTGGCAGCGCTTCTTGGCACGCAATCGGGGATGCGGGGGCTGCTGCTGGCCTGCGCCGCGGGGGCGATCACGCCCGGCGGGCCTTTCACATCCTTTCCCATCGTGCATGCGCTTTGGATCGCGGGCGCCGATGCGGGCGCGCTGATCGCCTATCTCACGTCGTGGGCGCTGATCGGGATCAACCGCCTGATCGTGTGGGAACTGCCGCTGATGGGCGCTGAATTCACGCTGATCCGCACGCTGGCCTGTCTGCCCTTGCCCATCGTGGCGGGGCTGATCGCGCGCGCGCTGGTGCGCCTGCCGGCCTTCACCCTGCGCAAGACGCCTGCAGAATGATGGTCCCGGTCCTGATCATCTGGAGCATCGTCGCCGTGCTGGGCCTTGTCGTGTTCCGCAAGCAGGGGCGGGCCGGGCTGGTCGCCGTGGGCGAGATGGGTCTGCAACAGGGGCGCACTCTGGCGATCCGCCTGCCGCTGGCCATCCTGGCCGCCTCTTTTCTGATGCAGGTTCTGCCTGTCGATGCGCTGGTGCCCTATATCGGGCCACAATCGGGCCTATCGGGCATCCTGATCGCCTCGGTCATGGGGGGCGTGATGCCCGGCGGGCCGATGACGTCCTTTCCCATCGCGCTGGTGATCTTGCAGGGCGGCGCTGGCCTGCCGCAGATCGTGGCGCTGATCACCGGCTGGTCAGTCTTCGCGCTGCACCGCGTGCTGGCCTACGAGGCGCCGATCATGGGCTGGCGGTTTGCCGCGCTGCGCCTTGTGTCGAGCCTTTTGTTGCCGGTGGCCTCCGGGCTGCTTGCCCAAGGGATGATCGCCCTGATGCCGTAACCCCACCCCAGCCACAGGAGACTGACATGACCCCCGACCGTTTCGAAGATCACGCCTGGAAAGACATCGTGCCCGAGGATCTGCTGAAGATCTACGAGCCCTACAAACGCGAAACCACCGTGGGGCCGAACCCGGCGCTGTTGCTGATCGACCTCTACAACCTCGCCTATCAGGGCGGGGCCAGGTCGCCGCTTGAGTTGCAGGACAGCTATCCGTCCAGCTGCGGGATCCACGCGCACAACGCCATCGCGCCGACCAAGCGCCTGATCGCCGCCGCAAGGGCGGCGGGGATTCCGATCTTCTACTGTTTTGGCGACACTGCGCCGCAATCGGCGCCGAGGCGCGTGGGCGCGACGCACCGCAAGGGTGTCAAGCGCGACCCCAGCGATTTCGAGATTTACGCCGAGTTCGCCCCGCAACCGGGCGACATCCTGATCCCCAAGCAGCGCGCCAGCATCTTCGCCGGAACGCCCCTGGTGTCGCACCTCAACATCCTTGGCGTGAACAGCGTCATCGTCTGTGGCGAAAGCACCTCGGGCTGTGTGCGGGCCAGTTGCGTGGATGCCTATTCGACCGGCCTTCATGTCTCGCTGGTGGAGGAATGCTGCTTCGACCGGCACGAGATGATCCACAAGATGAACCTGTTCGACCTGCACCACAAATACGCCGACGTGATGGCGGTGGACGAGGTGGTGGGCCATCTGGCAGGTCTGGCCGGGGCGCGGGTCGCCGCCGAATGAGCATGATCGGTCGCGCCGTTCCCCGGCAGGAAGATGCCGCGCTGCTGCGGGGGGAAGGGCGTTTTACCGCCGATCTGGCACCGGATGGGGCCGCGCATCTTGTGTTCCTGCGCAGTCCCGTTGCGGCCGGACGTATCACTTTGCTCGACGCCTCGGTCGCTCGGGCCATGCCGGGCGTGCTGGCGGTGATCGACGCCGGCACGTTGGCCGAGGCCGGCGTAAGGGCCTTTCCCGCCCCCGCGCTGCCCGGTCGTCTGGCCCACGAGCCGGTCCATGCGCCGGTCTTTTCCGTTCTTGCACAAGATCAGGTCCATCATGTTGGTCAGCCGATCCTTGCCGTGGTGGCCGAGACCGAAGCGGCAGCGCTCGACGCGCTTGAGGCTGTGATCCTCGAGATCGAGGATCGCGCGGTGGTGGCGGATGTTGCCTTTGCCGGGGATGGCCCCGCGGTGTGGGACAGTGCGGCGGGCAACCGCATCTTCCGCGTCGAGATGGGCGATGCCACCGCCGTGGCCGAGGCGCTGGAAGCTGCCGCGCACAGGGTCACGCGGCGGCTGTCCATCAGCCGCGTCACCGCCGTCCCGATGGAGCCGCGTGGCGCGTTGGGCGAGTGGGATGCCGCAACGGGGCGCTACACGCTTACACTTGGCACGCAGGCCGCGCATCGGCTGGGCGACGGCATGCGCGCCGTGATGGGCCTGTCCGAAGGGTCGCTGCGGGTCCGGTCCGCGCTTTGCGGCGGGTCGTTCGGCATGCGCAATGGCGCGATGCCGGAATATGCGCCGATCTTGCTGGCGGCTCGATTGACCGGGCGGCCGGTGCGCTGGATCGAAACCCGGTCCGAGGCGTTTCTGGCCGACCCCCACGCGCGCGACCAGATCGTCGAGGCGACCCTGGGGCTGGATGCCGATGGGCGTTTTCTGGGACTTTCGGTTGCGGTCACGGCCGGAATTGGCGCCTTTGCCGGGCCATCTTCCCTGATGTCGAGCTTCAACAACCTGCCGTCGGTCGCCGGTGTCTACCGGTTGCCCGCGATCCACGCCACGGTCGAGGGGCTGCATATGAACACCCAGACGGTGGCCGCCTATCGCGGGGCGGGGCGGCCCGAGGCGGCCTATGTGATCGAGCGGATGATCGACATCGCCGCGCGCGAGATCGGGATCGACCGGGTCGACCTCCGGCGGCGCAACATGCTGCGCGCCGAAGATTTGCCGCATTGCACCGCGCTGGGCTTCACCTATGACAGCGGCGATTTCCCCGCCGTGCTGGACCGGGCGCTGGCGGCGGGTGACTGGTCGGGCTTTGCTGCAAGGCGGGCCGAAGCTGCTGCGCGCGGGCAATTGCGCGGGATCGGACTTGCCTGCACGATCGAAATCGCGGGCGGCCCGGCGACAACGCCGATGCCGGAATATGCGGCGCTGACACTCTCGCCCGAGGGCTGCACCCTGCGTCTGGGCACCGGCGATGCGGGACAGGGGCATGGCACAGCGTTTGCCCAGATTGCCGCCGAGGTCCTGGGGATAGGGTTGGACCGGATCCGCCTGATCGAGGGCGATACGGATGCCGTGCCGCGCGCCACCGGAACCTTCGGTTCGCGCAGCATCGGGGCGGCGGGGTCGGCGCTGTGGCATGCGTGCGGCGACGCCATCGACAAGATGCGCGTCCACGCCGCCCGCCATCTCGAGGCGGCGGAGGTTGCCGTGACCTTCGCGGAGGGCACCTTTCGCCTGCCCGGCACCAACCGCACCGTGACGCTGGAGGCGTTGCTTGTGGCGGAAAACCTGACCATCGAGGCCGAGCGTTGGGAGGCGACCAAGGGCCCGAGCTATCCCAACGGCGCCCATGTTGCCGAGGTGGAGATCGACCCCGAAACCGGCGCGCTGCGGCTTTGCCGCTATCTGGCGGTCGAAGATATCGGGCGCGTCATCAACCCGCTGCTGGCCCACGGCCAGTTGCATGGCGGCGTAGCGCAAGGCGTGGGTCAGGCCCTGATGGAGGCGATCCGATACGACGCGGATACCGGCCAGTTGTTGAGCGGATCGTTCATGGATTACGCGATGCCGCGCGCGGGCGATGTGCCGTTTTTCGATATCGTCTCGATGCCCGCGCCGACTGGGTCGAATGCGCTGGGCACCAAGGGTGCGGGCGAGGCAGGAACCGTGGGCGCGCTGCCCGTCATCGCCTCGGCCATCGCGGACGCCCTGTCGCCGTTGGGGATCGACCATGTCGACATGCCGGCGGCGTCTGCCGCGATCTGGCACGCGATCCTGAAAGCGCGGCTCACATCGTCGGCGGCGTGTTGACCCAAAGTGCCCGCACCATCTCTTCGCCGGTGTTGGCGTAGCGGTGATCGAGCAACGAGGAAAAATAGATCCCGCCGCCGGCAGACACCGGGTGCGTCTGATCTTCGACGATGACGTCGAGTGTTCCGTCGAGGACAAAGATGAATTCCTCGCCCTCGTGCTGCAGGAACCGCGGCTGTTCGGCGCCCGGCGAAAGATGAAGCAAGTTGACCTGCAATAGCCCCGACTTGTCGAACGGCAAGACCCGGTCAAACCAGACGACCCGGTTGTCCTCTTCGGGTTGCGGCGGCAATTTCAGAAAGCGGTCTGCCGGAAACAGCGTCACGGCAGCGTCGTCCTCGGGATCGCGGTCGAGGATCAGAAGATCGGGCACCGTTGTGTCAAGCGCGTCGGCCAGTCTGTGCAGCATGGCCAGAGACGGCGACAGGCGGCTGTTCTCCAGCTTGGAGATCATGCTTTCGGAGCATTCCACCATATCGGCAAGCTGCCGAAGAGTGTACCCCTTCATCAGGCGCGCGTGTTTGATACGGCGCCCGTGATGGGAGATCCGTTTCTCGGTTTTCGCATTTTTCTTCGTCTTGGCCATGGCTGCTCGTGTCATGGTTCCCCCTAAGCTTGGGCGAGGGTGATAGGGAAGCGTGCCCCGGACTTCAAGCTATTTGAGTAAGCGTCAATTCGATGTCGGTGCCATGTCAGTTTGCCCGCAGCGGTCCAAGAATCGTTGATGCAATGGCCGCTTCGGGTTGGTCTTATGTATGTCTGAGCGGTGCGTTTGCAGCTGACATCTGACGTAAAGCCGCAGTCAGGTGCGTCTACCGAGGAAAAGTGCAGCCAACCTGTCGCTTGTTTGACGCTCTGCGATCCAAGCGGAAGCATAGAACGCTGACCGCGCTTGCCTTCAACGAACTTGAGGTTTGCTGCTCACATCCAAGCGCAGGGCCGTTTGTGAAATTTCTGTAACTGCACTGTCCGACGATTGCGCAGGCCTATATTTCTGATATCCATGAAATATGGAAGAATTAATTCCCACTCGCCTGTCTATCCTTGGTCACCCACAGCGGCTGGCCGTCTTCCGGCTTCTCATGCGCCGGTATCCGGACCGCGTGCCCGCAGGCGAACTGGCGGAGGCGCTTGATCTCAAGGCCTCGACGCTGTCGGCGTACCTTTCGTCCCTGAGCCAGGCCGGCCTTGTCACTCAGGAGCGGGTCGGGACATCGCTGCGCTACCAGATCGCCATGACGGAGGTGCGACGCACCTTCGATTACCTGCTCCTCGACTGCTGTCGCGGTCGGCCGGAGTTCTGTTCCCCCGTCTCATTCCCCGCCGCCACAGGAAACCACCCCATGTCCGACCAAAAGTACAAGGTGCTCTTCATCTGCACCGGCAATTCTGCTCGCTCGATCTTTGCCGAGTCGATCCTGCGCAAGGAGGCGGGCAACCGCTTCGAGGCCTACTCTGCCGGCACCCGTCCGGGCTCGGCACTGAACCCGTTTGCGCTCGATGTGCTGCGGCAGAAGGACCATGACATCTCGGTTCTGCGCGCCAAGAACATCGCTGAGTTCCAGGGCGAGAGCGCGCCGAAGTTCGACTTCGTGTTCACCGTCTGCAATCAGGCGGCGAACGAGGATTGCCCGGCCTGGACGGGCCAGCCGGTAAGCGCGCATTGGGGCATGCCGGATCCCGTGAAGGCCGAAGGAACCGAAGCGCAGAAGAGCCTGGCCTTTCAGCAGGCCAACGGGGCCCTGCTCAACCGGATCAAGGCCTTTACGGCGTTGCCGATCGCCGCGCTCGACCGGATCTCGCTCCAGAAGGCGGTGGACGATATCGGCCGGACCGACGCCGGGGCGCGCGCATGACCGTCTACGCCATCAACGGCCTCGGCCGGATCGGCAAGCTGGCACTCAGGCCGCTTCTCGAGCGCGGCGCGCAGATCGCCTTCATCAACGATGCGGTCGGCGATCCGGCGATGCATGCGCATCTGCTTGAGTTCGATACCGTGCATGGGCGATGGAATGCCACGTTCATCCCCGGTGCTGACAGCGTGACCGTCGATGGCGTGCGGCTGCCGTTCGTGGGCGTGCGGGACTTGTCGGCGCTGCCGCTGGACGGGGTGGATGTGGTCATCGACTGCACCGGCGTCTTCAAGACCGAGGCGGCGCTGGCCCCCTATTTCGAGGCGGGGGTGAAGAAGGTCGTGGTTTCTGCCCCGGTGAAGGATGGCGGCGCGGCCAACATCGTCTACGGCGTCAACCACGATATCTACGACCCCGCGGTCCACCGGATCGTGACGGCGGCCAGTTGCACGACGAATTGCCTCGCGCCGGTCGTGAAGGTCATCCACGAGGCCATCGGCATCCGCCACGGATCGATCACCACGATCCACGACGTGACCAACACGCAAACCATCGTCGATCGGCCGGCAAAGGACTGGCGCCGCGCGCGCTCGGCGCTGAACTCGCTGATCCCGACCACCACGGGTTCGGCCACCGCGATCACGCTGATCTACCCCGAGTTGAAGGGCCGTCTGAACGGCCACGCCATACGTGTGCCGCTTCTGAACGCCTCGATCACCGATTGCGTCTTCGAGGTGGAACGACCGACGACCGTCGAGGAGGTAAACGCCCTCTTCAAGGCCGCCGCCGAGGGGCCGCTCAGCGGCATCGTGGGCTACGAGGAGCGTCCGCTGGTGTCTGCCGACTACACGAACGACCAGAGGTCGAGCATCATCGACGCGCCTTCGACGATGGTGGTGAACGGCACGCAGGTGAAGATCTACGCCTGGTACGACAACGAGATGGGCTATGCGCACCGTCTGGTGGACGTGGCGCTGATGGTGGGGGCGTCGCTGTGAACCAGCGTCCCGAGGGCCTTTCGGCCTACATCGCCGTCACGGCCGCCTATTGGGCCTTCATGCTTACGGACGGCGCGCTGCGGATGCTGGTGCTGCTGCACTTCCACACGCTCGGTTTCACGCCGGTGCAGCTTGCCTATCTTTTCGTGCTCTACGAGATCGCCGGGATGGTCACCAACCTTTCTGCCGGCTGGATCGCGGCGCGGTTCGGGCTGACCTCGACGCTCTACGCGGGTCTCGGCCTTCAGGTCGTGGCGCTGATGGCGCTGGCGCAGCTCGACCCCGGCTGGTCGATCGGGCTTTCGGTGGCCTACGTCATGGTCGTGCAGGGTGCATCGGGCGTGGCCAAGGACCTCGCCAAGATGTCCTCAAAGTCGGCGGTGAAGATCCTCGCGCCCACGGCGCAAGGCGGGCTGTTCCGCTGGGTCGCGATCCTGACGGGATCGAAGAACGCCGTAAAGGGCGTGGGCTTCCTGCTTGGTGCCGCGTTGCTTGCGACAGTCGGCTTCGTCTGGGCCGTGCTGGCGATGGCGGCGGTTCTGGCCGTCATACTGATCGGCATCCTGATCACCATGCCGCCGGGACTGCCCAAGGGCCGCCGGGGCGCGAAATTCTCCGAGGTTTTTTCCAGATCGGCGAACGTCAACTGGCTGTCGGCGGCACGCGTTTTTCTTTTCGGCGCCCGCGACGTCTGGTTCGTGGTCGGCATCCCGATCTACTTCTACGCGGTCCTGTCCGATGGGACCGAAGAGGGCAATCGCGCCGCCTTCTTCATGATCGGCACCTTCATGGCGCTCTGGATCATTCTCTACGGCGCGGTGCAGGCCTTTGCGCCGAAGCTCCTTCGCGCGGCCACGACGCCGGAGCGGGATCTTGTCGGCAAGGCCCGCGGCTGGGCCTGGACGCTGGCCGCGATCCCGGCCGCCCTGACTGCGGCGGCGCTTGTCTCGGCCCAGCCGCAGCCTTGGCTCACGGCCACGCTGGTGGCCGGTCTGCTTGTCTTCGGAGCGGTGTTCGCAGTGAATTCCGCGTTGCACTCCTACCTTATCCTCGCCTTCACGAAGGCCGAGAGGGTGACGATGGATGTCGGCTTCTACTACATGGCCAACGCCGGCGGACGGCTTCTGGGGACGGTCCTGTCCGGGCTGACCTACCAGGTGGGCGGCCTTGCCTTGATGCTCGGGACGGCGACGGCCATGGTGGCACTTTCCGCGCTGGCGTCCGGTCGGCTTGGCCCCGAATACCCGGCGGCCACACCGGCCTGAGCGACAACTACCCGCACCGGCAGAGCGCTCGCCGCCGACCGGGCGTTGGTCGGCCATGATCCCGATGGTCCTGCACTATTCCAAGGCCAGTCCGCCCGGCTGTGCCTCAAAGAAAACCGAGCAGTTTGTAGCCTGTCTTACGCCGGGAATCCGCCCAGCACATCGTAAGAAACCTGAGGGTTGTGATGGCCCCGACCTTGGGAAGGGTATGTCGCATCGCAAAGCATCCCAAGGAATAGTCGAGGCGGCGGCGCAGTTTTCTCAGGAATGTTTTCTCGCCATATCGGTCGGCAGAGCCGGACCCTTCCGTAAAGATGAAAATGGCATCCTTGGCATAAACGACCTCGTCATGGATCACAAAATCGAACACGGCGTAGGACGCGGTACACCACGGCGTTCCCAATTCATTCCATCTTTTCAAGAGTCTTTCGGCAGCATCGGCCCTGAACAAGCCATAGATCCACTCGGCGGGGAAGGTCAGGTTTCGAGGGATCTGGCCGGAGGAATATCCGTCCCGGAACCTGAGGACCTTTGGGTCAGGACGTTTCATCCGCTCTCCTTTTGATCCACCGACCAAGCGCGTTGCGCCAGCAGCCAACAACTTGGAAGGATCGGCATCCAACGCGGCGACTAGTTTCTCCAGATAATCCGGAGCGGCGGTATCGTCACATGCCCGCAGCATGAAATACCGGCCTTTCGCGGCGCCGATCTTCACGGCGCGCGTGAAATTTTCCAGCGCGGGCAGCAGGTCGATGCCGACCTCGATCGAGACTCTCGGATCCTTCTCGCAAAACGAGGTCGCGATCTTGAGCGTATCGTCGGTCGAGGCATTCTCGACAATAGTAACAGTGAAGTCGCTGAAGGATTGGCTCAACAGATCTTCGAGGGTGCGGGCGAGAGTCCGCCCGCCATTATGCACCGGGATCACTATTGCGACTGATGGAGAAGTCAAATCTTGTCCCTCAATTCTGCCACCTCGGATTGTGGAGGTCGGGTCCGAAGCTAGCAGGCGACCCGAAGTTGGGTAAGATGCGGTCTAGTGGCATCCTGGCATTTCATGCAACCCTCGGGTGGCTTGTGGACCCTCGACACCGTGGCCGGTATGGGACACCAGAAACGCAGTTTGTTGCAGGCAATCAGAATTTGGCTACAACAGCGCTTGATCGAGACATATCCGGATCCAAGGAAAGCCCATGAAAGCAGTCATCCTCGCCGGAGGCCTCGGCACCCGGATCAGCGAAGAGTCGCACCTCCGGCCCAAGCCGATGATCGAGATCGGCGGGCGCCCGATCCTGTGGCACATCATGAAGCTCTATGGGCATCATGGCATCACCGAATTCGTGATCTGCTGCGGCTACAAGGGCTATGTGATCAAGGAATACTTCGCCAACTACTTCCTGCACATGTCGGACGTGACCTTCGACATGGCGGCCAACAGCATGGAGGTGCATCACCGCACGGCGGAACCCTGGCGGGTGACGCTTGTAGATACCGGCGAGACGACGCTGACCGGCGGGCGGTTGAAGCGGGTGGCCGATCATCTGGATGGCACCTTTTGCCTGACCTACGGCGACGGAGTCTCGAACGTCGATATTGCCGAGGTGGTGCGCGTTCACCGGGCGGCGGGCACCGAAGCGACCGTGACCGCAATCCAGCCAGAGGGCCGGTTCGGCGCGCTGGAGATCCGGGACGACCGCGTGACCGCCTTCGAGGAGAAGCCGCGCGGTGACGGGCGCTGGATCAATGGTGGTTTCTTCGTGTGCGAAGTTTCGGTGCTGGACCGGATCGACGGCGACCAGACCGGATGGGAAGGTGACCCGTTGAAGCGTCTGGCGGCCGATGGTCAGTTGGCGGTCTACCGGCACAACGGTTACTGGGCCGCCATGGACACCATGCGCGACAAGATCCGTCTCGAAACCGAATGGGCCGAGGGCCGTGCGCCGTGGAAGGTCTGGGAATAAATGACGTTCTGGGCGGGCAAACGGGTGCTGGTGACCGGCCATACCGGCTTCAAGGGCGCTTGGCTCTGCGAGATGTTATTGGGACGGGGGGCGCAGGTCTTTGGACTGGCGCTGCCTCCTGAAGGCGGCCCGGCGCTCTTCGATCAGCTGGGTCTGGCTGACCGCGTCGATCATGCCGTGGTCGATCTGCGCGATGCGGCGGCGGTGGCCGCGCGGGTGGCGGAGGTGGGGCCAGAGGTGGTTCTCCATCTGGGCGCGCAATCGCTGGTGCAGCGGTCCTATCGCCAGCCGGTCGAGACCTGGGCCACCAATGTCATGGGGACCATCCACCTGATGCAGTCATTGGGCAGCCTGGAGCGCCAGATCGCGACCGTGATCGTCACCACCGACAAGGTCTACGAGAACCGCGAATGGGTACATGGCTATCGCGAAACCGATGCCCTGGGCGGCAACGATCCCTATTCGGCCTCCAAGGCCGCGACGGAACTTGCCGTCCACTGTTGGCGCAAGAGCTTTCCCGGTCTGTGGCTTGCGACAGCGCGGGCCGGCAACGTGATCGGGGGGGGCGACTGGGCCGGGGATCGCATCCTGCCCGACTTGGCGCGAGCGCTGTCACAGGGGCGGCCGCTTGCCGTGCGCAACCCCGGCTCTACCCGCCCCTTCCAGCACGTTCTGGAACCGCTGACGGCCTATATGGCCCTTGCCGAGCGCCTCGCCACCGGTGACCCGCGCTGGCAGACAGCCTACAACTTCGGACCCGAGCCGGGGGATATCCGATCGGTCGTTGACCTGGTGCGGGCCGCCCTGCAGGTCTGGCCGGGTGAATGGGTCGATGCGTCGGACGCTGCCGCGCCGCACGAGGCCGGGCGGCTTGCCCTGACGATCGACAAGGCCAGCCACGACCTTGGCTGGCGGCCGAAGTGGAACATCGACCGAGGCCTGTCCGAGACGGTGGGCTGGTATCGTGCCGCCCACGAAGGCGCCGACCCACGCGCGTTGACCATGGCGCAGATCAAGGCGCACGAGGCAGGAGAATGATCTTCTCGGAACTCCCCCTTGCCGGCGCCTTCCGCATCGACCTGGACCGTCGCACGGACGACCGGGGCTTTTTTGCCCGGCTGTTTTGCGCGGGGGAATTCGCCGAACAGGGCCTCAATACGACCTGGGTGCAGGCGAATGACAGTTTCTCGCGTGTGCAAGGCACCCTGCGAGGGCTGCATTTCCAGCGCCCGCCGATGGCGGAGTGCAAGCTGGTGCGCTGTCTGAAAGGGGCGATCTGGGATGTGATTGTCGATCTTCGGGCGGGGTCTGCGACGTTCGGCCAATGGCAGTCGCTCACCCTCGACGACGACAATCGCACCATGATCTACATCCCGCCGGGGTTTGCCCATGGCTTCCAGACGTTGCGCCCTGAAACTGAACTGTTGTATTTCCATTCTCAGGTCTACAGCCCACTGCACGAAGGTGGCCTGGCCCATGACGACCCGACCCTCGCCATCCCATGGCCGCTTCCGGTGGAGGGGCTGTCGGCGCGCGACGCCGCCTTTCCGCCGCTTGCCGCATTGGAACCGCTATGACCCAGGACTGTCGGCACTGTGGCACGCCCTTGATCCACCGCTTTCTCGATCTGGGTTATGCGCCGCCCTCGAACGCCTACCTGACGCCCGAGGCGCTCCATCGCCCCGAGATCACCTATCCGCTGCGGCTCATGGTCTGCGGCGAATGCTTTCTGGTGCAGACTGAAGATTTCGCCGACCGCGAGATCTTTTTCGAGGCGGACTACGCCTATTTCTCCTCGACATCGAAAAGCTGGCTCGATCATGCGGCCCGCTATGCAACCATGGTGACGGAGCGATTTGCCTTGGGCAGCGATAACCTGGTCATCGAGGTCGCCTCGAATGACGGATACCTGCTGCACAACTTCTTGTCGGCGCAAATCCCCTGCCTTGGGATCGAGCCCACTGCCGCCACCGCCGCCACCGCCGAGGCGCTGGGCATTCCGGTTCTGCGCGAGTTCTTTGGGCAGTCGCTTGCCGAAGCGCTGGTGGTCGAGGGGCGTCGCGCCGATCTTGTGGCGGGCAACAATGTCTATGCCCATGTGCCGGACATAAACGATTTCACCCTCGGCCTCGCCAAAATCCTGAAGCCGCAGGGTGTGGTGACACTGGAATTTCCGCACCTGATGCGTCTGGTGGAATTCTGCCAGTTCGACACGGTCTATCACGAGCACTTCTCCTATCTGTCACTGACCACCGTCACGCGCATCTTTGCCGCGGCGGGGTTGCGGGTGTTCGATGTCGAGGAATTGCCGACACATGGGGGCAGCCTGCGGGTCTTTGGATGCCTTCACGGGGCGGATCATGCCACGGTTCCGTCCGTGACGGCGCTTCTGACCGAGGAAACAGCGCGGGGCATGGCGGACCTCGCCTATTACGCCGCCTTCCAGCCCCGGGCCGACGCCCTCAAGGACGCCTTTCTTCGCTTCCTGCTGGACGCAAGGCGCGACGGGAAAAGCGTTGCGGCATACGGGGCTGCGGCCAAGGGCAACACGCTGCTCAACTATGCGGGTGTCCGGCCCGATCTTCTGCCCTTCGTGTGCGATGCGGCCCCCTCCAAACAGGGCAAGCTGATGCCGGGCAGCCATATCCCGATCCTGCCGCCCGAGGCGTTGCGCACCGACCGCCCGGATTACCTGCTCATCCTGCCGTGGAACATCGCCGCCGAGATCCGCGCGCAGTTGGACTACCTCGCGACGGATGGCACACGGTTCGTCATAGCGGTGCCGGAGTTGAGGATCGAATGACCCGCGTGCTGCTGACCGGCGCGACCGGCTTTGTCGGAAGCCATGTCCTGCGCGCTCTGCTGGCCAAAGGGGTGAAGGTCACGGCCACTTTGCGCCCCGGCCAACCTGTGCCCGAGGGTGCGACAGCCTTGCGCAGCCCGGACCTTTTTGCCGAGTCGCAGGCCTTCTGGTCAAATGCTTGCAAGGACCATGGGGCCGTCATCCACCTCGCCTGGTATGCCGAGCCCGGAAAGTATCTGCACGCGGGCGAGAACCTTGATTGCCTCGCCGGCACGATCCGACTGGCCCAAGGTGCCAGTGCAGCAGGTGTGGCGCATTTCCAGGGTATCGGCACCTGTTTCGAATACGACCTGTCGACCGAAGCCCTGTCGCGCCGCATCCCCTTGACGACCGACGCGCCGATCGGCCCCGCGACGGCCTATGGCGCGGCCAAGGCTGCGGCTTTCCTTGCGCTGTCGCGCCAACCCGGACCCATGTCCTTTGCCTGGTCGCGGCTGTTCTACCTTCACGGCGAGGGCGAGGATGCCCGACGCCTTGTGCCCTACGTCCATGCCCAACTTGCCAAGGGCCTTGCCGTCGAATTGACCTCGGGCCAGCAGGTGCGCGACTTTCTGGATGTCTCCGAGGCTGGTCGCCAGATCGCCGAGGTCACGTTGGCCGGTCTGACAGGGCCGCTCAATATCTGTTCCGGCCAGCCCGTGACGGTGGCTGCCCTTGCCCAGGACATCGCCCGCAGCTACGGTCGCCCCGACCTTATCCGCCTCGGCGCCCGCCCCGACCGGGCCGATGACCCGGCCTATGTCGTCGGAGTTCCCAGCATGAAACGAGATCAATGACCCACCGCGCGCTCTATCGGCAGGGCCGCCTGCCGATCTTTCAGAACCGCATGTATGACAGCCCCGAAGCGGGCCGCGACTGCCCGAAGGGTGACATGCTCCTGGTCGAGGACATGGAGACTGGCCTCGTGCATAATGCCCACTTCGACGCCCGCCTGCTGGATTACGATGGGGCCTATCAGAACGAGCAGGGCCATTCCCCGCTATTCAAGGCCCATATGGAGGCTGTTGCCGACCTGATCGAGGCCAGGATGGGACGCGAACGTCTGGTCGAGGTGGGTTGCGGCAAGGGCACGTTCCTCGAACTGCTGCTGGCCCGCGGTGCGGATGTGGTCGGCTGCGACCCGACCTACGAGGGGTCGAATCCTCTGGTTCGGCGCGAATACTTCACTGAGGATCTCGGCATTACCGGCGATGGGCTGATCCTGCGCCACGTCCTCGAACACATCGCCGACCCGGTCGGGTTCCTGTATCGTCTGGCCGCCGCCAATGGGCACAAGGGGCTGATCTATATCGAGGTGCCCTGCTTCGACTGGATCTGCCGCCACAATGCGTGGTTCGACATCTTCTACGAGCACGTGAACTATTTCCGGTTGAGTGATTTCTCGCGGATCTTCGGCAGGGTGATCCACGCCGGTCGCGGGTTCGGCGGCCAGTATCTGACCGTGATCGCCGATCTGGCAACGCTTCGCCCACCCGTGCGCGACCCTGCCGACACCGTGGACTTTCCGGCCGACTTCATCGCCCGCCTGACGGCCGAAGCGGGATCCGACTCGGGCCGGATCGTGGTCTGGGGCGGTGCCTCGAAGGGGGTGATATTCTCCCTCCTCCGCGAACGGGCAGGCTGCCCCGTCGATCGGGTGATCGACATCAATCCGGCAAAGCAGGGCCGCTATCTGCCGGCGACGGGTCTGCGCGTGCTGTCGCCTGAAGAAGGTCTGGCCGGATTGCCCGAGGGCAGCCAAATCTACGTGATGAATCCCAATTACCTCGAGGAAGTCCGCGCCATGGCAGGGCCAAGCTTCGTTTGCAAAGGAATGAGCCATGACTGAATTCGAACAAGAGGTCGCCGCCCGTCTGGCGGTTGTGCACGACAACACCCCCCTGCACCAGACGGCGACCGCCTTCCTGCAGGCCTCTGTCTCGGCGCAGTATTCCTACAACTTCTTCTGGCTTGGCCGCCCGATCATCCAGTACCCACAAGACATCGTCGCCTTTCAGGAACTCGTCTGGGAGGTCCGCCCTGACGTCATCGTCGAAACCGGGATCGCCCATGGCGGCTCACTGATCCTTTCGGCCTCGCTGCTGGCGATGCTTGATTTATGCGAGGCGACCGAAGCGGGCGTGCCCCTCGACACCCGGGCGCCGAAGCGTCGGGTGGTCGGCGTGGATATCGACATCCGCGCCCATAACCGGACGGCGATCGAGGCCCACCCCCTGTCGAACCGGATCACCATGATCGAGGGCTCCTCCATCGACGAAGGCATCGTCGCGCAGGTTTGCAGCGCCGTCGGCGACGCGGCGCGCGTGCTGGTAAGCCTCGACAGCAACCACACCCATGACCACGTCCTTGCCGAGTTGAAGGCCTACGCCCCGATGGTCACCCCCGGCAGCTATTGCATCGTTTTCGACACCCTGATCGAGGATATGCCCGCCGACATGTATCCCGATCGCCCCTGGGGCCCCGGCGACAACCCCAAATCGGCGGTCCACGCCTGGTTGCCAGACAACGCAGATTTCGAGATCGACCACAGTCTGGACGCCAAACTCCTCGTCTCGGTGGCCCCCAACGGCTTCTTGCGACGCCGCGCGGATGGGAGAACCTAGGTCCCGCCGCCTTCTGGTTCGGTGCCTTCCGGTTCGGTGCCTCGATGCCGTCCGGATATCTCCGACGCCACGATTGTCGCGATCAGGTCATGCGGTATCGGTTGGTTGAACTTGAATTGAACGGTATCCGTCTTGGCGCGATATGGCTGCACCAAAGCCTCGAATTCATCGGTTCCGCGATAGATCGGATAGAGGCCTACATGCTTCGTCCAGAAGGCGAAATAGATCACCGTTTCCTTGCCCAGCCGGAAGGCGGGAATGTTGTAGCGAATTGCCTCGGTCAAGCGGGCGTCCGACGTGTTGATCGTGTCGCGCACTGAAATTGCCAGCCCCCGAACCTCGGCTGGCAATTGATGAATGTAATCGTCGATGCTGTCGAATTTTGCCATCTTGCGTGAAGTCTAGGCCCATTGGAGCCAAACGAGAAGGGCGTAGGATTGCGTCCCCGGTAATGCACCTCCGGTAGTGCGCGTCGAGGCAGGCGGGGGGCCTTGAGCCAGTGCGGTAGACGTTAGCGTTGCATGCAGGCTTTCCATTCGGAAAGGAAGGCCAGGGTTTCCGCCCCCTCGATCAACACCAGCCCCGCCGATCTGGCCGTGCGGTGGATCAGAAGGTGGCGATTGGGTGGATCGGACCAGGCCAGTGAGCCCACGTATTCGGTGCCGAGCGCCGGGCTTGAACCCGCCCTTTTGGCGTGTCCGAGGTCAAGCGCCTTGTTAGCCCACACGGCCATCGCCGTGACGATATCGGCAGGCCCGCAGATGGCCGTTGTGTCGGCGCCCTCGACCATGCAGGCCGCAACGATATCCGCCGATGTCCGATCGACAAATCCGGTCAGGGCAGAGACGAGTTCTTCCGGGTGAGGACGGATGTCCGCAACCGGGCCCTCGACCATCAGCGACGTCAGCGCGACGCCGGGCGTGTCGGGAAAATCGATCGCCGGATCATCGAGCGCCTGAAGCCTGCGGATGGTCCTGCCAGCCAGATGCGCGCGAAGGTCATGGGCGAGTGTGGCACTGTCGTCGGACCGCAGAGGGCGGCCGGACAGCGTGTTTTTGCCGTCGCCCCGTTGGGAAGAATTCGCGCTTTGGCTGATGCGGAGAACCCGCCGATGCCGCGCTTCGATCGTCAGGGAAGTGCCATCGGTGAAGTCCATCAAGATCCGCCGGGCCAGCACCGTGCGATCCACATGGGTAGCAAGAAAGCGGCAGGCACCGTCCGGCCCCTTCGGCTGCCGATCGCGGGCGGCCAGCAGCGGGCCGGTCCGCGCCGTCGCCAGCAACGTGTCACGAACGCGGTCGAGGCTGGTCATGCGGGCGTCCCGCGCCGTCCTTGCCGGGCAAGGAAACCAGCCATGGCCTGCAGCATCGATCGCAGGTCGGCGTCCGGCGCACAGATGCAGGTCAGGGCGTGGGACGGGATGGCAGGGTCGCGCAGGACGAGATGGCTGGCCGTCGGGCCCAGAAGCACGGCCTGATGCGGCGTGGCGACGCCGGGGTCCAACGCGCACGACAATGCCCGGGCGGTATCGGCGGCGAGCGCGTCCAACTGCTCTTGCGGATGGGCAAAGGAGGCGTCGGACGCCAGAACCAGCCCCGCCTCCAGATCGCTGAGGATGACTGTAGCGCAGTCAGGCAGCGTGGACCGGAAGGCCCTAAGGGTGGCGCGGTTGACGCCTGGATCGGGCGACGCGAGGGGGGCGGGATCACTCAAGGCGCGCACCCTCCCTGGCGGGACGGCTGTCCGAGGGGCACTGTTGGGGAACCGCATGCACCTCGATCCGGCGCGGGACGATGCGGGCGACCGGCTTGGGCTCTGGCGGATGGTCGGCGGGTGCAGCGCCAATTGCTGTGCCGGTGGCACCCGTCGTCTCCGCAAGAATGCCCTTCAGCGCATCAATCACCTGCCGCATCCCGGAGGCGCCGCGCCGTTCCGGCGGGCCCAATGCATCAAGCAACGAGACGGGCAGCATGGACCGGAACTGGCCCGCGGTCTCCCTTGCGACCCGGCGCAGGACCCGGTCGCGGTCCGCAGGGCTTCCCAGCTTGTCCATACGCGTCAGGACAAGCAGGCTGCGGGCCTTCACGCCCTCGGGGATGCCATCCCAGATCGCCGCCTCGGACTGGCGCCACGCCTGGGTTGCGGGTGTGCACCAGATCACGACATCGGCCAGGGGAAGCAGCGCGTCCCATGTATCGGGTGCCATGTTGGGATCTGAGCTTCCGGGCATGTCGAGAATGCTGAAATGGCGCAAGATGCCGGCTTGCAGCGGCACGCGCACGGCGCGGGTATCCTGTAGCGACAGAGCAGCAAGGTCGGTGTCCGGAAGATCGCTTTCCGTGCCGTCGGAGGCGACACGGACAGGCGCGCCGGTGCCCTGCACATACCAGATGGGCGGCACCTGTGTCGCGGTCACCCGGACGGGGGACTGGGCAGCCCCCAGCAGGACGTTGGCCAGCGTGCTTTTCCCGGCGCTGAATTCGCCCAGCAACGCGATCACCGGTTTGTCCGCGCTTTTGCCGGGGGTCAGGGGACTGTCCACGCTCATGCTCGCTTCCTTCCGTCATCGGGGTGGGTGAAATCGATCAGGATTGTGCGGGCCTTGTTCAACGCACTTTGCGCGGCATCCTGGGCTTGTGCCTGCTGCCGTCTCAGCCCGACCAGATCGGCCTGTGATCGACCGGCGAGTGCCAGAAATGCCTTGCGCTGCGCCGCGATGAAACCGTCGAGTTCGGCGGTGACGGCGACCTTGAAGGGGATGGCAAGGTCGGCCTTCAGGCCGTCGATCATCGGTGCGATTTCGGCGTCGATGAGAGAGCGGAATTCCTCGGCATAGGCCTCGTAGCTGCGTTTTCTGCGCCACCAGCGCGACCACCACGCACCCCGGATGTCGAGCGCGATGGTTTGCCCCAGCAACACCGGCGCGGATGGTTGGGGCAGCGAGGGCGGCTCCAGCTCGAAGCCGATCTCGGACAGGCGGTAGCTTTGAACGAACAGGTCGTTGAGGGTGCTGGAGCATCTGGCGAACCGCTCCTGCGACACCCGCGACGCGCGGGCGGTAAACACCTGATAGCCGGTTCGCAGCAGCAGACGCAGACCGGCAGGATCGTAGGTCCACACGACATCCTCGCCGTAAGTCTCCAGATGCTCCACCAGCGAGGCCGCCGCCCGAGACACGAAGGACTGGCGCGATTTCTCAAGCCGGGCGTCCAACCCGTCGAGCAGGTCGTCGAGATCAGCTCCAAGGCCCGCAAGCGAGGTGTCGCGCGCCTGATCGATCTTTCTCGTCAGCTCTGCGATATCCACGGGCTTGCCGGGCCCTTCCACCACGCTGCGATCCACCATGGCGCGCGAGGCTGACAGCGTGTTGGCGATGTTGCGCGCCGAGTTGGCGATGGCATCGACACGTTCGGCACCCTCGCCGGTCACCACGCGGTCGGATATCGCGCGCGCCAGGGCGGGCAGACCCGACAACGACCAGACCATGGCAAACGGATCCTTGTCGGGCGCGGTTCGGGCTGCCTCGACTTCCGCCAGGTTGATCAAGGCGTCGGCGCTGGCCTGACCCATGGCGGCCAATCGGCCGGTCAGGGCATGGTGCGCCCAATGGGCGCTGCCGAACACGATTTCCGTGTCGCTGGAGACCCCCTGCGAGGCAAGCGTCTTGAGGATGGAGGCGCGAATTTCGGGGATGTCGTTGGCCGGGTCCGCCAGTTCATCGACGCGGTTGACGAAGATGATCACGTCGCGCGACGGAATGTTGGCGATCAACCGGATCAGGGCAAGATCGACCGTGGACAGGGCCTGATGCGCGGACAGGACGACCACGCACAGCCTGCTGCCGCGGATCGCGTTCACGGTGATCTGTTCGCGCACCATGAAGGTGTCGTTGACCCCCGGCGTGTCGCGCAGGCACATCGGCAGGGGCAGCGACGGCATGCTGACAAAGAGATCGGCGGATTTGGTGATGTCGGCAAACCGACCCTGGTTCTTGTCGGCGCTGGTATCGACGGCGAAATCGTCGCCGAGGCAGACATAGCGTTCGATCAACTCCTGATCGATATAGCCGTAATCATGGCTCTGCCCCATCAGCAACTCGAAGCTCGCGCCAAGGCGCTGGCGGGATTTTTCGCGCATCTCGACCAGTTGGCGGCGCACCTTGACGACTTCGGTATCGGCCCCCGCCCTTTGGGCAAGTTCCCCGACCCGGCCGCCGGTGGTCAGCAGGTTTGACCATTCCGCCTCGGTGAAGAAGCGAAACCGCGCCCGCTGGTTCGCTGGCTTGAGGGTGGGTGACAGGTGCAGCGAGGTGACGACCGATGTCCACGGATTGACGTCGGACGGCAGTGGCACGGCACCGCCGATCATGGCATTCACAAGGGACGTCTTGCCGGCCTTCACCTGCCCGATGAAGGTGACCGACGGCGCGATATCGCGCACCCTCTGGCGCAGTTGCTGAAGGTCGGGCGCGGTTGTTTCGTCGCCTACGGCCTGCAGATGCTGGAGCGCGGTATCGAGGCGGCGCAGGTCCGCCACAAGCGGTGACAGCCCGCGATAGAGGCCATCGACAAGGGCCGTTCGGAGGGGCGGAGCGGCAAGCGTGCGGTCGTGGTTCATCTTATGGCTCCTCCCGGCCCAAGGCCTGCTCGAACGCGATGCGGAGCTGAAACAACAGCGCCGCCGCGTCCTGAGCCTGTTCCGCCCGGCCTTCGATCGAGAGAAGAGTCATGGTGTCGCAAATCTCGTCGATGAGGGTCTGCAAGCCGCGGACTACGCCAGAGATATCCGGCCAGTTCTCGGCCCTTTCGCGCAGCGCCTCGGCCGTGTCGGCGCAATGGGCAAGCATGTGGGGCGGCCAATCGTCCGGCGCCGATGCGCCCAGAGTTTCCGCTAGGTCGCGGGTGCGCCGCATCAGGTATAGCGTCGGCTCGGACAGGATCGGTCGCAGGTCCGGCCCGGTCGGCTCAACCCGGCAACCGACGTCCACCGCGCAGCCGTCGGTCAGGCGTTGCCCGACCGGGATCAGGTGCCCGAGGCGGTGCAGGAACAGCTGCACCATGTCCAGATCGGCGACACGGGCTTCTTCGATGTCTGCCATCAGGCGATCGAACAGGGGGGCGGTATCGGGGGCGATGAGGGGATCATCGATCCCGCTCAGGCCAAAGACCTGCGTGAAGCCCGCCACCGCCGCGTGGCGCGGGACGGTGGTGTCGGGACGGGTTTCCAGCAGATAGGCGTGTTGGGTCAGCCGTTCGGGGGCCGAGGCCCAGATACGGGCATCCGCCACGTTGAAGGACGGCGTGCACCAGACCGCGATTTCCGACCGGCGCGCCGCCCAGGCCAGCGCAGGCCGATAGACGGCCGGATCCGTTTCCAGCGTCAGGACCAGAAGCGACATGGGTTTCAGGCGCTCGGACGGCAGGTCGATCTGCAGGAAGATCGGATCGCTGTGCAAAAGCTCCGGCGTCGGCCACCCTAGCGTGACTTGGGCGGTCCCGTCTTCCAGTGTCGCGCTGGTCCGAAGGGACGGGCCGAACCGTAGCTCCATTGCCGGGGGCAGCATGTCGGCGGCCAGTTCGGGCACCCCCAGCAAGGCGCTGACAACGCGCGCCATGTGGCCCTTTCTAGGCCCCAGCACGCAGACCCGCGCCGGACGCCGCAACGTATCGGCCAGCCGCTTGCAGCGATCCGCATCCCGCGACGGCAATCGGGCCGAGGCAGCCAAGGCGTCCAGCTGCGCGATGGCGTCCTGAGGGGCGAAGGCTGTGTCCAGCATGGCTAGGTCCGCGACCTCAGGTGCACGGGCGTGGAGACCGTCCGGCGAAACGCCCTGAGCACGGCGGCAGAGGTCGATTGCAGGGCATTGGGCCGTTTGCGCCGCCGCGCCGTGATAGCGCGCAAGACGATGATGGCGGTGTTGTCCTGCTCGGGATCGTCCATGGTTTCCAAGGCATCCATCAGGTCCCGGGCGATGTCGCGGCTGCCATCGCGCTGGGCGCGCACCAGAAGCGCCTCGATGATCGGGTCGGGCAGGGATTGAAGGCCATCACTGGCCACAACGACGATGTCGCCCGACTTCAGGGCGATTGGGGTGGCGGGGCAATCGATCTCGGCCACGGTGCTGCCCATCAGGGCGGAAGTCAGGCAATTGCGCTGTGGATGATCCGCCGCCTCGGTCGCCGTCAGCAGGCCCTTTGCCAGCATCAGGTCGATTTGGGGCGCCATGGAGTGATCTTCATTCAGGCGCACAAGGGCGTTGTCGCGAAACAGATAAAGCACTGAATCGCCGACCGACAGCCAGTGGAGTTCGTCGTTCTTTGCCACCGCCGCAATCACCGTACCGCCCATCCCGCGATGTTCGGGCATGGACTGGACCCGCGACGCCAAGGTCGAATTGGCGCGCTGGAGCCCGTCGAGCAGCAAGGCGGGCAGGTCGATATCGCCGTCCAGATTGCCAAGGGTCAGGCTGGCGAACATGTCCGAAACAATGGTCTGGCTTGCCAGATCGCCGGAGGCATGGCCGCCCATGCCGTCCGACAGGATCGCAAAGCCGTGGCCGACCCCGTCGGGAAAAGCGGTGACGAGGGCGTCTTCCTGACGCGACCGGGATCCCAGATTCAGGGCTGAGGACACGTCGAAATCCAGCGGAGAGGTTTTATGCATCGGGACCGACCATTGCGGGGGCAGCGCCATCGGACCAGTTGAAGTCCACTCCGCAGAACGCGTGGAAGCGCAAAGTGGTCTTGCCGATGCGGATCAGGTCGCCATGGGTCATTTCCTCGGTGGTCAGGACGGGCGTGCCATTGCGGCGGACCACATTGGCCTTGTTGCCGTGGCCCAGGAAGAACCGGCTTTGTTCTTCATCGTAGACGACCGATGCGTGCCCCTCGCGCGAGATGCTTTCATCGCCGAAATCGAGTGCCACGTCCTGATCCGAGCCACGGCCGATGGTGGATACGCTTGTGGTGACGGCAAAGAACGCGCCGCGTCCCGGGCCGTCCACGACAACCAGAAATCCAGCGGGGAATTGCGGGCCTTTCCGTGCTGGATGCGGCGTGTTGAATACGTTTGTTTCAAGGTCGTGGGCATGGAAGCCGAGGATGCGGGTCTTGGCGCGGCCCCCGCCGGGGATCGGCTGCGCGGGTGCGGACACCTTGGGGTGGACGACAGGCTGCGCCGGTGCCGATACCCTTTCGCCTATGCCATGCTGCGCCGGTGCGGACCGGGGTGTTTCCGTCAGGGGCGCGCTGGCGGGGAGGGTGGCGCGTGCCGGGGAAGGGATGGGGGCGGGGGCAGGGGCGAGCAGATCGGA
>JBBQHZ010000012.1:0-55510 GCA_038324445.1 Rhodobacterales bacterium
CCCCTGCGTCGTCTCGCTTGGCAAACACGCGCCGACCGAGGGCTATTGCCAGGCTTGGTCCGGCATCCGCATCGACCACGGGCATTACGGCGACGAGGATATCTCGGGCCTCAATGTCGGGCTTATGCTGGAAATTCCGGGGCTTATGGCGCGCGGCAACTGGAAGGCGGCCGCCTATATCGACGAGCGCGCGACCGAGGCGGCCTTTGACGGGTTGGTCAAGATCTTCTCGGGCAAGGCGCGCGGCACGACGGGCCTTTTCGCCGTGCTGGTCAGCGAGTTCCTTGGTGCCGAACGCGCGCCCGTGATCTTCGAGACCGAGGGCAAGGCCCGCCGCCTGATGGTCGGCAAGGCGATTCAGGGCGAGGTCGTGCCGGTACCCGGCAAGGGCGGCCTCGATCAGGTGGTGACCAACACCGAATACTGGATGGGGTCTGATATCACGGTCGCCACCGCCACCAAGGGCCGCGTGCGCGCCTTCGGCCGGGTATGGGATTTCGATGGCCGCTCCGCCGAGATTTGCCAGATCGACTGGTTCGGTGGAAAATGATCGGCCCGGATTATGCGCGCACCATGGCGCGCTACAACGCATGGCAGAACCAGTGGATGTTCCAAGCGGCCGATGGCCTGACCGAGGCGCAACGCCTTGAAAACAGGAGTGGCTTCTGGGGCGGCATCCAGTCGACGCTGAGCCACCTGATGTGGGGCGATACGCTGTGGCTCTCGCGCTTCGATGGCGGGCCATCGACCGACCTAATGCTTTCAGCCGCCCGCGACGCCTTCGATTGGCCGACCCTGATGGCCGAGCGTCCGCGTCTTGATGCGCGGATTGCGGCATGGGCATGGTCGACCGATGACAGCGATTTTGCAGGCGATTTCAGTTGGTTCTCGGGAGCTCTTCAACGTCACATGACGCAACCCCGCGCGCTGTGCATCATGCAGATGTTCAACCACCAGACCCACCACCGGGGTCAGGTCCACGCCATGCTGACGGCGTTGGGCGTGAAAACCACCGACACCGATCTTCCCTTCATGCCCAACGAGGTTCCTGAATGGCACTGATCTCCCCCTCCCGCCGGGTTCGGCGCACGCCCTTCTCCGAGGGCGTCGAAGCCGCCGGCGTGTCGGGATATACGGTCTATAACCGCATGTTGTTGGCCACTTTCTTCCGATCGCCGGTGGAGGATTATCACCATCTGAAGGAGGCGGTGCAGATCTGGGACGTGGCCTGCGAGCGTCAGGTCGAGGTGCGCGGCCCCGATGCGGCGCGGCTGGTCCAGATGCTGACGCCACGTGACCTGCGCGGCATGTTGCCGGGGCAGTGCTACTACATGCCTGTCGTGGATGAGACGGGCGGGATGCTGAACGATCCGGTAGTGGTGAAACTGGCCGAGGATCGGTGGTGGATCTCCATCGCCGACAGCGATTTGTTGTTGTGGGTCAAGGGCGTCGCCTATGGCTATCGGCTGGACGTGCTGGTGGATGAACCCGATGTGTCGCCCCTCGGCGTGCAGGGACCGAAATCCGACGACCTGATGGCGCAGGTTTTTGGCGACGCCATCCGCAGTTTGCGGTTCTTCCGCTATGGCTGGTATGATTTCCGGGGCAAAAGCATGCTGATCGCGCGGTCCGGCTATTCCAAACAGGGCGGGTTCGAGATCTATGTCGAGGGCGCTGAAAACGGGATGCCGCTGTGGAACGTGTTGATGGAAGCAGGGAAAAGCCTTGATGTGCGCGCGGGTTGCCCCAATGGGATCGAGCGGACGGAGGGCGGATTATTGAGTTATGGCAATGACATGACTGCCGCGAACACGCCCCATGAATGCGGTTTGGGCAAGTTCTGCAACACCGCCACCGCTGTCGGATGCATCGGGCGCGACGCGCTGCTGCGGGTGTCGACCGAGGGGCCGGTGCAGCAGATCAGGCCGATTGCGATCGACGCCAAGGCCCTGCCGGGATGTGACCGGGCTTGGCCGTTGATGGCGGGCGACAAACGGGTGGGACAGGTGACATCGGCGGCGATCAGCCCCGATTTCGGCGGCGGTGTGGCCATCGGGATGGTGCGGATGACCCATTGGGACGCCGGAACCGAGCTGCGCGTCGAGACCCATGATGGCGTCTTTGACGCTGTTGTACGGGATAAATTCTGGAACTGATTGCAGCTTTTTGAGGGGCGATCTTAAGGTAAAGGATGAACAAATGAGCTTCAACGCCCTGGTGGTTGAGAAGGACGCGGAGGGCAAGACGAGCGCCTCGGTCCAGAACCTGACGATGGATCGCTTGCCCGAGGGCGACGTGACAGTCGCAGTCGAATACTCGACGCTCAACTACAAGGACGGGCTCTGCGTCGGTCCCGGTGGCGGATTGGTTCGCACCTATCCTCATGTCCCCGGCATCGACTTCAGCGGCACCGTGGAAGCCTCTGACAACGCAGACTATTCCGTCGGCGACAAGGTTGTGCTGACCGGCTGGCGCATGGGTGAGGCGCATTGGGGCGGCTATTCCCAGAAGGCGCGGGTCAAGGGTGATTGGCTGGTTCCGCTACCCGAAGGGCTGACCACGCGGCAGGCGATGGCGGTCGGAACTGCCGGTCTGACGGCGATGCTGGCGGTGATGGCACTTGAGGATCACGGGCTAACCCCCGGAAATGGCGAGGTTCTTGTGACCGGAGCGGCCGGGGGTGTTGGCTCGGTCGCGACCGCACTCCTTGCCAATCTGGGCTATGACGTGGCCGCTGTGACCGGGCGGCCGGAGCAGGCGGATTACCTCAAAAGCCTTGGCGCAAGCCGGATCGTGGCCCGCGAGGAGGTGAATGAGACCGTGAAACGGCCCCTCGAAGCCGAAACCTGGGCCGGCTGCGTCGATGCGGTGGGCGGCGACATGCTGGCGCGGGTGCTGGGGCAGATGAAGTATGGCGCCTCAGTCTCTGCCGTCGGGCTGGCAGGCGGTGCGAACCTGCCGGCCACGGTCATTCCGTTTTTGTTGAGGGGTATAAACCTGTTGGGCATCGACAGTGTGATGCAGCCCAAGGCCAACCGGCTGCGCGCCTGGGCGCGGATTGCCCGGGATCTGCCGATGGACCGGCTGGAGGACATGGTGCATCCCGCCACGCTGGCCGACCTGCCCGAGCTTGGGCGTGCCATCCTGAAGGGCGGCGTTCGTGGCCGGGTTGTGGTCGATGTAAACGCCTGAATGGGACAATCCCATTTGGGGACATCTACCCCCCCTTTGGCACGATAGGGATTTTCCTAAGCGCCCATCTGGCAGCAATTCACCGGTTGGAGATGCTCCCGTCTGGGATGGTCCCATTCGGGATGGTTCCAGATGGGATCACAGGGGCAGGGCGTGCCCCTCCTTCAGCTCTTCCATCACGAAGCTGGCGGCGACATCGCCCATTTCCACCCGCGCGATCAGGCGCTGGTAGAGCGCGTCGTAGTCGCGGACATCGGCGACGCGGGCGCGGATCAGGTAATCCAGATCGCCGGTCATGCGGTAGACGCCGAGGATTTCGGGGATGGCGCGGACGGCGCGTCGAAACTGCTCCAGCCAGTCGGCGGAGTGATGCGCGGCGCGGACCTGAATGAACACCATCAGGCCAAGGCCCACGGCGTCGGGGTCCACCACCGCAACCCGCGCCTTCAGCACGCCGCGATCCTCCAGCGCCTTCACCCGCCGCCAGACCGCATTGCGCGACAGGCCGACAAGGCGCCCCAACTCTTCCAGCGGTTCATCGCAGCGGAGTTGCAAACGGGCGAGGATGCGGCGATCGGTTGGGTCGATTGTCTCCATATCATCCAATCTAGGTGGATAGAATCCACAAGTCACGCGTAAACAGCGCAATCTTTGGGAGCCTTTCCTGTCCGAAACGGCGCATTCTTTGGAGAATAGCAAACAGGAGCCCCGCCATGATCGACCGCATCTTCCTCGACCATCCCCGCCACGTCGACGAAAGCTATCTGGAGCACATGGCCTTCGCCGGCAAATTCAGCGGCAAGTTGCTTCTGGCGGCGGGGGCTGCGGCGGTTCATGCGGTGATCCCTTGCCTTTTCGAGCGGACTGCCAGCAGGATTATCGGCGAACTCTACGCCAAGACCCATAACCGGGGTCCCAATAGACTGGGTCAGTGACAGGACGCGTGCATGTGCCGTTGGGCCGCCTATCTGGGCACACCGATCTATCTCGAGGACCTTGTCTCGGCCCCCGGTCATTCGCTGATCGACCAGAGCCGCGCCGCGACCGAGTGCAAGTCGGCCACCAATGCCGATGGCTTCGGCTTGGCATGGTATGGGGAGCGGGCAGAGCCAGGCCTTTACCGCGACGTTTATCCCGCTTGGTCCGATCCTAACCTGCGCGCGATCTGCCAGACGGTGAAATCGCGCGCCTTTCTGGCCCATGTGCGGGCCTCCACCGGGGCCGCCACCAGCCGGAACAATTGCCACCCCTTCGCGGTCGGTCGATGGAGTTTCATGCATAACGGCCAGATCGGCGGCTTCGACGGGTTTCGCAGGCGGGCCGATATGGGCGTGACGGACGCGCTTTACGCTCATCGCAAGGGGGCCACCGACAGCGAGGTGCTGTTCCTTTACGCGCTGGAGATGGGTCTTGACCGCGACCCGGTCGGCGCGATGATCGCCGCACATCTTCAGCTGGAAGCGATGAGCCGCGCCCATGGAGCGACGCCGCATCTGCGGTCGTCCGCGGCGTGGACGGATGGCGAGCGGCTTTATGCGCTGCGCCTTGCGTCGGACGAATTCGCGCCCTCGGTCTATTACCGCTGGAGCGATACGCGCGACGGATGGGCCGTGGTATCCGAGCCGCTGGAAGTGGGGCAGGACGGCTGGACCGCGCTGCCGCCCGGCCACGTGGCGGTGTTCGAGGGCGACCGCGTCGACGTGCGCGCGGTGTTGGCGGAAGCCGCCTGAGCGCGGCAGGCGGGGCGATCTTGTGTCGGCACGCGGGCATCGGAGTGATCCGGACGGGGCGTGCGGGCGCGGCCTGAAGCGATCGCAGCAGACTTTCGGGAACCGTGGTGACGCGACGCGCGGGAACGGAAAGTATTCCGGATTCTGAAACTTCTGGATTTTCCTGACGTGTATTCTCTGAAGCTGTCAGTCACCAAGCAATCCTGCAAGACGACGGCTTCAGGGAGACTTTCATGAATACTTTGAAGTGCATAGCACTCGCGGCAGGGCTCGGCTGCATCGGTTTCTTGCCAGCCTCGGCGGCGACGGTGTTTGTTGATAGCGCGGCATTCGCGGCGGCGACGACAGATATCGAGACGGAAACGTTCGACGCGAATATCACCGGCCCCACGGTCTTCAATCCCAACACCGCGATCACCTTCGCCAATGGGTTCACCTCGACCGCGACGACCAATCAGCAGTTCAACGAAGTCCGGAACGGGGCGTTCCGGGGCGGCACGCGTGCGGGCATAAATGATACGTTCGACCGCACGATCACCTTCAACTTCGGCAGCAACATAACGGCCTTCGGGGGAACATTCACCAACCCTGCCCCCATCATCGTGTCCGGCCTGTTCGATGGCGTCCAAAGCTCGTTTCTGCTGGGAGATTTCCGCACCGATACCGGCTTCTTCGGGTTGACCAGCACCACCGGGTTCAGCACGCTGACGTTCAGCACGAATACCGGGGGGTTCTTGCCGTTCGGAAATCCGACCGTCTCTGTGCAGGCGATCAATTTCACCCTGGACGATCTGTCGACGGGTCAGGCGAATGTGGCGCCGGTGCCGCTGCCGGCCTCGGCACTTCTGTTGCTTGGCGCTTTTGGCGGGCTGGGAGCCATTCGCAAGCTGCGCCGTCGCGCCTGATTGCGATCTAGACGACGGATGTGAACACTTGAACCGGGGGGGCTGCGCATTTGCGGCCCCTCCGCAGACCGGAGCGGGGCGTGTCCGTTGCAGCGCATGGGTCGCTCCAGGAAGTCCCGGCCGAGGCAGACGCGGGAGTTCGGACACGCCCCGACGGAAACGGCACCGCGCCTTGTTGCCGTCCCTGATCCATGTCAATGGCGCTGACGCGGCACTGTCGTAGGCTCCCGACAGACGCGACATGGGAGTGGACGACATGATGCCCGAGAAGTTTTTTATGTTAGCGACCGCCCTTCTTCTGGCGGGCTGTGCACCGGAATTGGACCAGAGGGTCAGCACCGCCAACGGCGCGGCGCTCTTTGCGGAAAATTGCGCGGCTTGTCACGGCGCGGAAGCGCGCGGCTATGACGGCCCGAGCGTCGACTGGCCGACACGCGCGCCGCCGGACCTGACGTTGCTGGCCGAGCGCAATGGCGGCACGTTCCCGGACATCCGCACGCTGGCCACGATCTACGGCTCGGTCGGGCACACCAACCCGGACCGCACGATGCCCGAGTTTGGCGCGGGCGATCTGGGGCCGATGGTGATTGTGGAGCTGGATGAGGGGATCGGCACGCCGGTCCCGGCGGACCTGATCGCCCTGTCGGAATTCCTGCAATCGGTTCAGCGGTAGGGGCGGGTGGTTTGGGCGGCGCGCGACCTGCGCCGCGATAGGGGCGGCAACCCCGAGGGGCCGCCGCGATCGCATCAGGGCTGGGAGCGGTTCGTCGGTTGGCCTCAACCGGCGAGCGCCTTGTTAAGGTTCTGGTCGACCTTCTCCAGAAATCCCATGGTGGTCAGCCATTTCTGATCCGGGCCAACCAGCAGCGCCAGATCCTTGGTCATGAAGCCGCTTTCGACCGTCTCGACCACGACCCGCTCCAGCGTCTCGGCGAAGGCGGTCAGGGGCGCGTTGCCATCGAGTTTGCCACGGTGCTTCAGGCCGCCGGTCCACGCATAGATCGACGCGACGGAGTTGGTCGATGTCTCCTTGCCCGCCTGATGCTGGCGGTAATGGCGGGTGACGGTGCCATGCGCGGCCTCGGCCTCGACCGTCTGGCCATCGGGCGTCATCAGGACGGAGGTCATCAGCCCCAGCGAGCCGAAGCCCTGCGCCACGGTATCGGACTGCACGTCGCCGTCGTAGTTCTTGCACGCCCAGACATACCCGCCGCTCCACTTCATGGCGCAGGCCACCATGTCGTCGATCAGGCGATGTTCGTAGGTGATGCCCGCCGCCTTGAACTTGTCGGCAAACTCGGCCTCGTAGATTTGCTGGAACAACTCCAGAAACCGGCCGTCATATTGCTTGAGGATGGTGTTCTTGGTGGACAGATAGACCGGCCAACCCACGGAGAGGCCGTAGTTCAGTGAGGCGCGGGCAAAGTCGATGATCGACTTGTCGAGGTTGTACATCGCCATGACGACACCGCTGTCGGGTGCATCGAACACCTCGCGCTCGATCACGGTGCCATCTTCGCCGACGAATTTCAGCGTCAGTTTGCCGGCGCCGGGAAACTTGAAATCGGTGGCGCGATACTGGTCGCCATAGGCGTGGCGGCCCACCACGATGGGTTTGGTCCAGCCCGGCACAAGGCGCGGCACGTTGCGGCAGATGATCGGCTTGCGGAAGATGACGCCGCCCAGGATGTTGCGGATCGTGCCATTGGGGCTGCGCCACATCTGCTTGAGCCCGAATTCTTCCACCCGCGCCTCGTCGGGGGTGATGGTGGCGCATTTGACGGCGACGCCGACTTCTTTGGTCTTGTTGGCCGCGTCGATGGTGATCTGGTCGTCGGTGCGGTCCCGCTCTTCGATGCCCAGATCGTAATAGAGGAGGTCGACATCGAGATAGGGCAGGACCAGCTTGTCCTTGATGAACTGCCAGATGATGCGGGTCATCTCGTCACCATCCATCTCGACGATGGGGTTCGCTACCTTGATCTTGGCCATGGGGGGATCTCCGGGTGTGTCACGTTCGATGCGCGCGGTGTAGCGGAGGCCGGGTGGTTTGAAAAGATCGTATACCGTTGCATACCGTTAACGCGGTGTAGCGGGTTCTGCCGGAAGGTAAGCGTGCCGGAAGTGCCGTGCGGCTCCAGGCGGTTCAGGACGCCGGATCTGCCTTGACGGGCTGTGCCGCCCTCACCTTTTCCTCCAGCACCTTGCGCGCACGGCGTTCGGCCTGAATGACGCGAACGGCGGTGCGGTAGAGTTCCTCGGTGGTCGGCGACGAGGCGCCGACGACCTTGGCGATGGTTTCGGGCAGATCCTCATCCCCGATCGTCAGGGCGGCGTTGCAGGCATCGAGGGCAAGCTGCTCGGCCAGATCATTGGCAAGTCCCATGGCGCGTGCCCCCGATCAGCGCGATGTTTCGGTCAGGCGGCGGCGGACATAATCCTGCACCGAGGCGATCATCGGGTCCATGTGCGGGTCCTCGAAGAAGTGACCGGCGGCCTCGACCTCCTGATGGGTGATGACGATGCCTTTCTGCTCGTGCAGCTTGTCCACCAAAATGCGGGTATCCTGCGGCTTGGCCACCCGGTCGCTGAGGCCGTTGATCACGAGGCCCGAGGCGGGGCAGGGCGCGAGGAAGCTGAAATCATACATGTTGGCGGGCGGTGAGACCGAGATGAAGCCGGTGATCTCGGGGCGGCGCATCAGCAGTTGCATCCCGATCCAGGCTCCGAACGAAAAGCCCGCAACCCAGCAATGCTTGGAGTTGGGATTCATCGATTGCAGGTAATCGAGCGCCGAGGCGGCATCGGACAATTCGCCGATGCCCTGATCATATTCGCCCTGCGACCGGCCGACGCCGCGGAAGTTGAACCGCAACACGGTGAACCCCATCTGGTGGAACGCATAGTGCAGGTTATAGACGACGCGGTTGTTCATCGTGCCGCCGAATTGCGGATGCGGATGCAAGATGATCGCTATGGGGGCGTCCTTGGCTTTTTGCGGATGGTAACGGCCTTCGAGGCGGCCTTCTGGTCCGGGGAAAATAACCTCGGGCATCCACATCTCCTTGCGTGTCGCAGTCCGGCTGGCGCGGGTATGCGGTTCCTTGACGGAGTGCAAGCCGGACCTTAGAACGATTCCAATAAGAGGCGGGCGCGGATGCGCCGCCTTGGGGTTGGATCGCAGTTAAGCGTGGGGACCACAAAGGTCAATCATTCCGGGCCGCGGGTCAGTGGAATTGCAGTCAGATTGCGGGGCGTGGAACGATGAAATTGAGCACCAAGGGTCGCTATGCGATGGTGGCGATGGCCGATCTGGCATTGCAACCACCGGGCGAGTTGACGCCGCTGTCGGATCTGTCGCGACGGCAGGATATCTCGCTGCCCTATCTGGAGCAGTTGTTCGTCAAGCTGCGGCGGGCCAAGCTGGTGGACTCGGTGCGCGGGCCGGGTGGCGGTTACCGCCTGGCACGGCCCGCGGCCGAGATCCGCATCGTGGAGATTTTCTCGGCGGTCGACGAGACGGTGTCGGCGATGCACACCGGGGCGGGCGCCTCGGGCGGGTCGAGCGGCAGCCGGGCGCAGAGCCTGACCAACCGCCTGTGGGAGGGGTTTTCGGCCCATGTCTACGTATTCCTGCACCAGACAAGGTTGTCGGATGTGGTGCTGAACGAGCTGACACCCTGCCCGGCGGTGCCGAACCTGCTCGAGTTGATCGACGAGTGAGGGGGCGGCGCGACACCACCTGTCTGCAAGAAGGTGGCCAGACTCTTGCAAGGGTCTGGGTGCGGCCCGCTGGCGGTGCCAGTCGGGGTCCGTGTCGCGGCGCGTGTCGGCATGAGTTTTTTCGCCAGGATGAAGGGGCAAGCATGAACGGGCGAGGGCCGCGCGGGTGAGGGACCGGGTCTATCTTGACTGGAACGCGACGGCACCGCTGCGTCCCGAGGCGCGCGCGGCGATGCTGGCGGCGATGGATCTGGGGGGCAACCCCTCTTCCGTGCATGCCGAGGGGCGCGCGGCGCGCGCCGTGCTGGAGCGCGCGCGGGCGCAGGTGGCGGAGGCGTTGGGCGCATCCGGCGCGGATATCGTGTTCGTCTCGGGCGCGACCGAGGCGGCGGCGCTGGCCTTGGCGGGGCGGGGGTTAAGCGGCTCGGGCGTCGAGCATGACGCGGTGAGGGCGTGGGTCACGGAGGACCTGACGGTGGGGCCGGACGGGGCGGTCGCGGTACCGGATCCGGCGCGCGCCTGCCTGCAGGTGGCCAATCCCGAGACGGGCATCTTGCAGGACCTGCCAAAGGGGCTGGCGGTCAGCGACTGGACCCAGGGCTTTGGCAAGGTGCCGCTGGCGTTCGACTGGTCTGGCGTCGAGATGGCGTTTGTATCGGCGCACAAGATTGGCGGGCCGAAGGGGGTGGGAGCCCTGATCCTCAAGCGCGGGCTGGACGTGGCGGCGCAGATCCGGGGCGGCGGGCAGGAAAGCGGGCGGCGGCACGGCACCGAGAACCTGATCGGCATCGCCGGTTTCGGCGCGGCGGCGCAGGCGGCATCCCGCGGTCTGGCGGACGGATTGTGGGAGCCGGTGGACAAACTTAGAAATATTCTAGAAACGACTCTGGACGCTGCTGCAAATTCGACTATTTTAGTAGGATATGGTTGCAGGCGCTTGCCCAACACCTCCATGTTCCTCACCGAGGGCTGGAAGGGCGAGACGCAGGTGATGGCGATGGATCTGGCGGGATTTGCCGTATCGGCAGGCTCGGCCTGTTCCAGCGGCAAGGTCAAGGTCTCGGGCGTGTTGCGCGCCATGGGCTATTCCGAGGCTGAGGCGGGTTGCGCGCTGCGCGTGTCGTTGGGGCCATCGGTGACAGAGGCGCAGGTGGCCGCGTTTTGTGACGCGTGGCTGGCGGCTCGCAGAAAGAAATTCGCCCGGACAAGCGGGCAGGAGGTTGGCAATGAACGCACTTGATACGGACGTGACGCAGGTCAAGGACGGTGTCGATCAGGGCACGGTGGACGCGGTCAAGGACCTTGGCGGCAAGTACAAATACGGCTGGAACACCGATATCGAGATGGACTACGCGCCGATCGGCGTGAACGAGGATATCGTGCGCCTGATCTCCGAGAAGAACGGCGAGCCGGAATGGATGCTGGATTGGCGTCTGCAGGCGTTCAAGCGCTGGAAGCTGATGAAGGAGCCGACATGGGCGATGGTCCATTATCCGGCCATCGACTACCAGTCGCAGTATTATTACGCGCGTCCCAAGAGCATGGCGGAAAAGCCCAAGTCGCTCGATGACGTCGATCCGAAACTGCTGGAAACCTACAAGAAACTGGGCATCCCGTTGAAGGAGCAGTTGATCCTTGCGGGTGTCGAGGGTGCCGAGGACATGGGCGACGCGCCGCGCAAGGTGGCGGTGGACGCGGTTTTCGACTCGGTCTCGGTCGGGACCACCTTTCAGGCGGAGTTGAAGAAGGCGGGCGTGATCTTCTGCTCGATTTCCGAGGCGATCAAGGATCACCCCGATCTGGTGAAGAAGTATCTGGGGTCGGTCGTGCCGATCACCGACAACTTCTTTGCGACGCTCAACAGCGCCGTGTTCTCGGATGGCTCGTTCGTCTACATCCCGCCGGGCGTGAAGTGCCCGATGGAGTTGAGCACGTATTTCCGTATCAATGCGGAGAATACCGGCCAGTTCGAGCGCACGCTGATCATCGCCGACAAGGGCGCTTATGTGTCTTACCTCGAAGGATGCACTGCACCGATGCGCGATACGCATCAGTTGCATGCCGCCGTGGTGGAACTGGTGCTGCTGGACGATGCCGAGATCAAGTATTCGACCGTCCAGAACTGGTATCCGGGCGACGAGAACGGCAAGGGCGGCATCTACAACTTCGTGACCAAGCGCGCCGATTGCCGGGGCGACCGGTCCAAGGTGATGTGGACTCAGGTGGAGACGGGTTCCGCGGTGACGTGGAAATATCCGTCCTGCATCCTGCGCGGCGATGACAGCCAGGGCGAGTTCTATTCCATCGCCATCGCCAACCACATGCAGCAGGCCGATACCGGCACCAAGATGATCCATCTGGGCAAGCGCACCAAGTCGCGGATCGTGTCCAAGGGGATTTCGGCGGGGCGCGCGCAGAACACCTACCGCGGCCTCGTGTCGATGCACCGCAACGCCAAGGACAGCCGCAATTATACCCAATGCGACAGTCTGCTGATCGGCGACAAGTGCGGGGCGCATACGGTGCCCTACATCGAGGTCAAGAACAACTCGTCCCGCGTCGAGCATGAGGCGACGACCTCGAAGGTCGATGACGATCAGATGTTCTACTGCCAGTCGCGCGGCATGGGCGAGGAAGAGGCGGTGGCGCTGATCGTCAACGGCTTCGCGCGGGAAGTGTTGCAGGCCCTGCCGATGGAGTTCGCGATGGAGGCGCAGCAACTGGTTGCGATCTCCCTCGAAGGCTCGGTTGGTTGAAGGATAGGCGGCAGGCCGGTGTCGGAACAAGGTGTCATGTTGGATAGAGCCTACACGCTGTGTCGGGCGGACTCCGGCCTGCGCGGGCTTTTGGGGGATATGGCGCAAGCGGCGCCCGTGACCGTGACCGAGGCCGAGATCGAAGGGCAGACCGTCCGCTTTGCCACCGACAAGGAGCGCGACCCGATCCAGCGCCGCCATCGCAGTGGCGCCTTCTTCGAGCCCGACGAGCTGGACCTGATGCGACAGCACCTGCCCAAGGGCGGCACCTTTGTGGATATCGGGGCCAATGTCGGCAATCACAGCCTCTTTGCGGGCCTGTTTCTGGACGCAGGCCGCATCATCCCGTTCGAGCCGAACCCGCTGGCCTATCGTCTGCTGATCCTCAATCTGGTGATGAACGATCTGCACAGTCGCGTGGTGTTCGACCATGTTGGCGTTGGGGCATCCGACCTGGACCGCGTCGGTTTCGCCATGACCGAGCGCGAAAAGAACCTCGGCGCGGCGAAGATGGTGGCGGGGGCGGGCACCATCTCGACCGTGCGGCCCGACGACGTGTTGCAGGGCGAGAGGCCCGATTTCATCAAGATCGACGTCGAGGGGATGGAGATGGACGTGCTGCGCGGCTTGCAAAAGACCATTGCGCGGGTGCGTCCGGTGCTGCTGGTCGAGGTCGACCGCGCCAATATCCACGACTTTGCCGACTGGCGGCTGGCGCATGGCTATGCCTTGCCGGTGTCGATCAAGCACTATGCGGAGAACCGCAATTTCCTGTGCGTCCCCGGAGAGCGGATGTGAGCACGCCGCTGCGCCTCTACTATTGGCCCGCGCCGAATTTCGGCGATGCGCTGTCGCATCTGGTGGTGGCGCATGTCAGCGGCCGTGAGGTGGTGCAGGCGCGCCCCAGGCAGGCAGAGTTGTTTGCGCTGGGATCGCTGATGCATGTGATCGCCAAGCACTGGACCGATGATGTGACCGGCGACGGGCCGTTCCTGTGGGGGACGGGGTTGCTCAACCCGTTCTATCGCAAGGACTTTCTGGCGAATGTGCGGGTGCGTCTGCTGCGCGGGCCGGTGTCGGCGGCGTTCTTGCGGCTGAAGATGTCCGAGTTCGGGGATCCCGGCCTGCTGGCACCCGAGGCCGTGGGGCCGGTGCCGGAACGGCGCGACCGCGTGGTGATCCTGCCCCATCATAGCCAGATGGCTGACCCGCGCTTTGTCGCCATGGTCGAGGCCGACCCGGCGCTGCATCTCGTGGATGTGCGGCAGGACCCGGTGACGGTGTGCCGCGAAATCGCGTCTGCGGCGCATGTGTTCTCGGCCAGCCTGCATGGGCTGATCGTCGCAGATGCTTACGGCGTCGCGAATACCTGGATGGACCCCGACACCCAGGGCCGCCTGAAATACCACGACTACGCCGCCTCGATCGGGCGCGACCTGATCGCGCCGGTGGAGATCGACGACATTCCCAAGGCGGCGCGGCATGCGCGCGACACGCCTTTCCCCTACGTCGAAGGGATCGCGCGTTGCCGCGAGAGCCTTTTGCGCCATTTCCCGGCAGAGCTGCGCGCCGCCGGATCACCGAACACGATACAAGGAAAAAGACATGCTTGAGATCAAAGGCCTGGCCGTCAAACTGGAAGAAGAAGACAAGCAGATCCTGAAAGGGGTCGACCTGACGGTGGAAGCCGGCAGCGTCCATGCGATCATGGGGCCGAACGGGTCGGGCAAGTCGACGCTGTCCTATGTGCTGTCGGGCAAGGGCGGCTATGAGGTAACGGACGGGACTGCCACGCTGGACGGGGTAAGCCTGCTGGACATGGACCCCGAGGCAAGGGCCGCGGCGGGGCTGTTTCTGGCGTTTCAGTATCCGGTGGAAATCCCCGGTGTGGGCAACATGACCTTTCTGCGCACCGCGCTGAACGCGCAGCGCAAGGCGCGCGGCGAGGACGAGATGAGTGCGGGCGAGTTCCTCAAGCTGATCCGCGCCAAGGCGAAGGATCTGAAGATCGACGCCGAGATGCTGAAGCGGCCGGTGAATGTCGGTTTCTCGGGCGGCGAGAAGAAGCGCAACGAGATCCTGCAGATGGCGATGCTGGAGCCGAAGATGTGCATCCTCGACGAGACCGACAGCGGCCTTGATGTCGACGCGATGAAGCTGGTGGCGGACGGCGTCAACGCGCTGCGCGACAAGGGGCGGGGGTTCCTTGTCATCACCCACTATCAACGCCTGCTGGACCATATCGCGCCGGACGTCGTGCATATCATGGCGGACGGGCGCATCGTGAAGACAGGCGGGCCGGAACTGGCCCTTGAGGTCGAGCAAAACGGCTATGCCGATATTCTGGCGGAGGTGGCGTAATGGCGGCGCCACAAGCGAAACCGGACCTGCTGGAGGCGCGTCTTGCCACGTTGGAGATGCCCAAGGGGGCGCCATGGGCCATGGCTGCGCGCAAGGACGCGCTGGCGCGGCTGCGCGCCATGGGGTTGCCGGGCAAGCGGGACGAATACTGGCGCTATACCGATCCCACCAGCCTGACGCAGGCCGCAACCCCGCGCGCGGCGATCTTCGCCCCCGAGGGCGAGGTGCCGCTGTTCAAGGGCGTTGAGCGGCTGAAGATCGTGTTCGTGGACGGCGTCTTTTCGGCCGAGAAATCGGACGATCTGGCGATGGCCGGCCTTGAGATCGAGCGTTTGTCGGATGTGATGGCCAAGGATATCCATTGGGCCAAGGACCTCTATGGGGCGCGCGAAGCGGCCGGCCAAGTTCCCGTGGCGCGCCCCCTGGCGGCGCTGAACACGGCCTATGCGACGGATGGCATCGTGATCCGCGCCGTGGGCAAGGCCGCAAGGCCCGTGGCCCTGATCTATCTGCATAAGCAAGAGACGTCGGACGCGATCCTGCACCATCTGGTGCGGGTCGAAGAAGGCGCGGAATTGACCGTGCTGGAGGTCGGCCCTGCCGCCGCGCGGTTCAACAAATGCTTGGAGATCGACGTCGCCAAAGGCGGAGCGTTCCATCATATTCGCGCGCAGGGCCGCGACCACGAACGCCGCGCCGTGACGCATATCTTCGCGCGGGTGGGGGCGGGGGCGCTCTACAAGAGTTTCACCACCACCGCCAATGGCGTGATGACCCGCAACGAGCATGTCATCGACATCGTGGGCGATCATGCCGTGGCCCATGTTGCGGGCTGCGCGCTGGGTGACGGGGCAAGGGGCGCCTTTCACCACGACGACACCGTCTTCATCACCCATGACGCGCTGCATTGCGAAAGCCGTCAGGTGTTCAAGAAGGTGCTGCGCAACGGGGCGGAGGGGGTGTTTCAGGGCAAGATTCTGGTCAAGCCCGGCGCCCAGAAAACCGATGGCTACCAGATCAGTCAGGCGCTTCTGCTGGACGACGACTCGAGCTTTCAGGCCAAGCCGGAGCTGGAGATCTACGCCGACGACGTGATCTGCTCGCATGGCTCGACCACGGGGGCCATCGACGAGACGGCGCTGTTCTACCTGCAATCGCGCGGCGTGCCGCTGGCCGAGGCGACCGATCTGCTGGTGCTCGCCTTCCTTGCCGAGGCGATCGAGGAAATCGCCGATGAAGCGTTGCGCGACGATATCAGCGCCCGGCTGGAAGAATGGCTGATGCGGCGACGGAACGGCTGAGCGATGAGCGTGTCGCGCGACATGGTGGCCACCTGGGTCCGGCCGCGCGCCGTGATGCGCAAGCTGCTGGCCATGGGCCCGCGCGAGGATCGCGCTTTGGCTTTCCTGTTCGCGGCCTGCATCCTGATCTTCGTGGCGCAACTGCCGCGACTGGCGCGCGCCGATGCGCTGACGCCCGACGAGGTGCCGTTTCAGGCGGAACTGGCGACGACGCTGTTTGCGTGGCTGCTGGTCTGGCCACTGTTGTTCTACGGGATCGGCAGCATAACCCATCTGGGGGCGAAACTGCTCAAGGGGCGCGGCACCTTCTACACCGCGCGGCTGGCCTTGTTCTGGAGCCTTCTTGCCTCTACCCCCGCGTGGTTGTTCCAGGGCCTTGTGGCGGGGTTCATCGGGCCGGGGCCGGGGCTGCAACTGGCGGGGGTGATCGTGCTGGGATCGTTCCTGATCTTCTGGAGCGTCTGCCTTCGGGAAGCCGAAACCAACCCGGAAGGGGCCGCGTGATGCACGAGATGCTGGACCTGCGCTTTCTGGTGCGCCACGCCCGCGCGACGATCATGGACCCCAGGGCGGGAGCGGCGGAAGTGCTGCGCCTGGCGCCGCCGCGTGCGGCGCTGTGGCTGGGATTTGCGTTGATGGTGGTGGCCTCGCTGATCATGGGCGAGTTGGTAGGCCTGCTGGTGGGCATGCCGGAAGAGGGGCCCCTCACCGGCCAGTCGGCCATAGCGCTTGGCCTGATTCAGGGCGCGTTCCTGTTCGTGATTGTCCACGCCATAACCCAGATCGGGCGACTGTTCGGTGGAACGGGCGAGTTCGACGATGCGCTGGCGCTGATCACGTGGCTGCAATTCATCTTCCTGCTGGTGCAGGTGGTGCAACTGGCCGCCATGGTTCTGGTGCCGCCACTCGCCGGTCTGATCACGATTGCAGCGCTTGCGTTGTTCTTCTGGCTGCTGGTCAATTTCATCGCGGTCATGCACGGATTTTCGTCGGTCGGACAGGTGTTCCTGATGACGTTGGTCAGCTTTGTCGCGCTGATCTTCGCCTTGAGCCTTGTGCTGGCCGTTCTGGGTATCACCTTCGACACAGGAGGCGTCTGAGCCATGGCCTATGACGTAGAAAAGATCCGCGCCGATTTTCCCATCCTGAGCCGTCAGGTGAACGGCAAGCCATTGGTCTACCTCGACAACGGGGCATCGGCGCAGAAACCGCAGGTGGTGATCGATGCCGTGGCGCACGCCTATTCGATGGAATACGCCAATGTGCATCGTGGCCTGCATTACCTGAGCAACCTTGCGACCGAGAATTACGAAGGCGTGCGCGGCAAGATCGCGCGGTTTCTGGGCGCGAAAAGCGAGGACGAGATCGTCTTTACGAGCGGAACCACCGAGGCGATCAATCTGGTGGCCTATGGATGGGCGATGCCGAGGATGCAGGCTGGCGACGAGATCGTGCTGACCATCGCCGAACATCACGCCAATATCGTGCCGTGGCACTTCCTGCGCGAGCGGCAGGGCGTGGTGCTGAAATGGGTGGAGGTCGACGCCAATGGCGATCTGGACCCGCAGGCGATGATCGATGCGATCGGGCCCCGGACGAAGCTGGTGGCGATGACGCATATGTCGAACGTGCTGGGAACCGTGTTCGATGTGAAGACGGTGGTGGCGGCGGCGCAGGCGCGCGGCGTGCCGGTGCTGGTCGATGGCAGTCAGGCGGCGGTGCACATGGCCGTGGACGTGGCCGATCTGGGGGCAGATTTCTACGCTGTCACGGGCCACAAGCTCTATGGCCCGAGCGGGTCTGGCGCGATCCATATCCGCCCCGAGCGGATGGCCGAGATGCGGCCCTTCATGGGCGGCGGCGACATGATCCGCGAAGTGCACCGCGATGCGGTGACATGGAACGACCCGCCGATGAAGTTCGAGGCGGGAACGCCGGGCATCGTGCAGCAGATCGGGCTTGGCGTGGCGCTGGACTACATGATGGGCGTCGGCATGGACGCCATCACGGCGCATGAGGCGGATCTGGCGGCCTATGCGAAGGGGCGTCTGGAAGGGTTGAACTGGGTCAATCTGCAGGGGACTTCGGCGGGCAAGGGGGCGATCTTCTCGTTCACCATGTCCGGTGCGGCCCATGCCCACGACATCTCGACCGTGCTCGACAAGAAGGGTGTCGCGGTCAGGGCCGGGCACCATTGCGCGCAGCCGTTGATGGCGCATCTGGGCGTGAACGCCACGGCGCGGGCGTCGTTCGGGATGTATAATACACGGGCCGAGGTCGATGCCTTGGTCGACGCGTTGGAGTTGTGTCACGAGTTGTTCGCCTGACGGCGGTGGCTCTGCGGGAAGGTCCGCGACCGCCTCAGGCGGTGCGATTGAGTTTTTTTTCCAAGATGAAAGAGGCCACACGTGCGGGGCTGATCCGGCGTCTGGCCGTTTAGGTATCGGGCGCGATGAGGCCGAGGCCGCGCAGGTAGATGCCGATGCCCGCCTCGAGCAATTCCTCGGGCGGGAAGGGCGTGTTGGCGCCGGGGCGACCGCGCGCGAAAAGCTCTACCACGCCATGGCTCATCGCCCAGATATGGGCCGAGAACATCGAGGGCGGCGGACGTTTTTCTGGCGGGATATGCTTGCTGAGCGCCTCTGCCGCCTGTTCCAGCACGGCGCGCGAGCGGCCGGCGGCGGCGGCAAGTTCGGGCGTGGCGTTCTGGGCCGTGCCGCTTTCGAACATCGCCATGTAATGGCCGGGAAACTTGCGCGCAAAGGCGAGGTAGGCGCGACCCGTCGCCTCGAACGCCGACAGCGCCGAGGGCTGGCCCTTGTTGAAGGCATGGGCCATGAGGTCGGCAAAGATCTCGTGCCCCTGTTTGGCGCATTCCACGATCAGGTCCTCGCGCCCCTCGAAGTGGCGGTAGACGGCGGCAGGTGTCACGCCCGCGTCCTTGGCGGCTTCCGAGAGGGTAAAGCCCGTCGGTCCCTTCTCCTCGATCAGGTGAAGGGCGGCATCAACCAGCGCCTGGCGCAGGTTGCCGTGGTGGTAGCCGCGTTTGGACATGTCTAGCCGCCCGTGACCTTTGCCCCGCCCTGGACGTTCTCGGACCAGATTTCGGGCCCGCCGGTGATGGCGGGGTCGGGGTGGCCGGTGACACTGTGGTCCCTGCCGGTATAGTCCATGCGCGCCAGCACGGCGCGGATCACCGACAGCCGGGCGCGGCGCTTGTCGTCCGCCCTGATCACGGTCCACGGCGCGGCATGGGTGTGGGAGCGCCGGAGGGTGTCGGCGATGGCCGCCGAGTAGGCGTCCCATTTCTTGAGGCCATCAACGTCGATCCTGCTGAGTTTCCACTGCTTCAACGGATTGCTTTCGCGATCGAGAAAGCGGCGCAGCTGCTCGGCCCGGCCGACATTGAGCCAGATCTTGGTAAGGTGGATGCCGTCCTGCACAAGGGTGGACTCAAAACCGGGAAGCTGTCCGAAGAAGGTTTCGCGCTGCGCCTCGGTGCAGAAGCCGAAGACCTTTTCCACAACGCCCCGGTTGTACCACGAGCGGTCAAAAAGGCTGATCTCGCCAGCCGAGGGCAGATGCTCGACATAGCGCTGGAAATACCATTGGCCGGCCTCGTGTTCCGTCGGCGTGGACAGCGCGACCACGCTTGCGACGCGCGGGTTGAGGTTCTGGCGCACGCGCGCGATGGCACCGCCCTTGCCGGCGGCATCGCGGCCCTCGAACACGACGGCGACGCGCTGCCCGGTATCGCGGACCCAGGCGTGAAACTTGACCAGTTCGATCTGGAGGGCGTCAAGTTGTTCTTCGTAGTCGTCCTCGTCCATGGGCTTGTCATAGGGATAGGACGGGTCCAGCACCGCGTTCTTCTTGGCACCCGTAATCTGGTTGCGGACCCAATCGGGCGCGAGGGAAGTAAAATAGCTGCTGATGGCACCGTCGAAGGGTTTGGTCATTGCGTGGCCGTGGTTGGGGACATGTTATCCCATATTACATTAAGCATCCCCGGACCGTAACGCAATGAAACTGCGGCGATCAGCGCGCGGCAATGCGGGCGGTCGCGCGGTCGATGGCATCGCTGACAGCCTCTGCCGCCGCATGCTGAGGCATGTGGCCGATGCCTTGCAGCACGGTCAGACGCGCATCGGGTATCTGGTGCGACAGCGGTTCGGAATGGATGCGGAGGTAGACGGTGTTGTCGGCATCGCCGTGCAGGATCTCGGTGGGCACGTCGATGGTGCCATAGCGCGGCACCATCGCCTCGATCTGCGGCAGAAGGCTGGCGCGCTGGCGGGCGTTTTCCAGCAGGGAAAAGCGGCGGAGCGTCAGGCCGACGCCGAAATGATCATCATAGCCCGGAGGGGCGGATTGCGGCGCAAAGACGCCGTTGACGCTGTCCTCCACCACGCGGTCAGGCACCCAGGCGGCCAGCAGCGTGGCAAGGATCGGGCCGGACAAGGGGTTGGACAGCAGCGTGTAGTAAAGGCCGGTGCCGGTGTTCCACGGGTTCGAGGCACCCGACAGCATCACAAGGCCCGACAGATTGTCGGGCCGTTCCAGCGCCCAGGCCAGCGCCACCGCACCGCCATAGGAATGGCCGACGACGATGGGCGCCTCTGCACCCAAGGCCACGGCGGCATCCGCCAGCAGGCGCGCCTGATCGGCGACAGAGGCGTTGCGCCCGATCAGGTCGGTGTAGCCAAGGCCCGGACGATCGAAGGCGATGACGCGGAAGCGATCCGACAGCCGGCCCACCATGTCGAAGGTCCAGTCGTTCACATTGCCCGATGCGCCATGGATCAGCACCACGGCAGGACCGGTGCCTTCGTCGATGTAATGCACGCGGGTGCCACCGACCTCGACGAACTGGCCCGTGGGCGGATGGGCCGCCTCTGCCGCCGCGCCGCGCGCGTAGGCGCGCCAGAGCGTCAGACCGGTGAAACCTGCGAGGAGGATTGCAAATCCGAGGAGGGCCAAGCGCATCAGTCCTTCCCGATCAGGGTCATGTCGAACGGCGTCGTCTGGTAGATCTGGTTGATCCAGTTGCCGTAAAGCAGATGCGCATGGGACCGCCAGCGGTTCATCGGTGCGCGCGACGGGTCGTCGCCGGGGTAGTAGTTCACCGGCACGTTGATCGGCGTGCCAGCCGCGATGTCGCGGTCATATTCCTGCTTCAGCGTGTCGCTGTCATATTCGAAATGGTTGAACACATAAAGCGCGCGGCGCGCCGTATCCTCGACCAGCGCGGGGCCGACATCATCGGAACTGATCAGCGTGCGCAACCCGGCCGCCGCGATTTCGTCGGCGCGCATCTCGGTCCAGCGGCTGACCGGCATCAGCACATCGTCGGAAAAGCCGCGCAGATAGGGCGAGGCGGGGGCGCGGTTGGTGTGGCGGAAACAGCCGAAGGCCTTGGCGTCGAGCATGTGTTTCGGCACGCCGTGGAAGTGGTAGGCCATCGCCATGCCGCCCCAGCAGATGCCGAAGGTGGAGTGCACATGGGTCTGGGTCCAGTCCATGACGCGCCGGAGTTCATCCCAATAGGTTACGTCCTCGAAGGCCAGATGCTCGATCGGGGAGCCGGTGATGAGCAGGCCGTCGAACTTCTCGCCCGTCGCATCCACCTCGGCGAAGGTGCGGTAGAACTCGGCCATGTGCTCGGACGGCGTATTGCGCGACTCGTGCTCGGACATGCGGATCAGCTGGAAGTCGATCTGCAGCGGCGTGGCCCCGATCAGGCGGGCAAACTGCGTCTCGGTCTGGATCTTCTTCGGCATCAGGTTCAGCAGGCCGATCCGCAGGGGGCGGATGTCCTGATGGCTTGCCTGATCGTCCGACATGACCATGACCCCCTCGCGCGAGAGGATATCATAGGCGGGCAGATTGTCGGGCAAGGTGATGGGCATGGGATCCGTTCGGGAAGAGGGAGGGGCGAGAATTAGGCGCGGGCGCGGGGATTGCCAAGGGCGCGCGCAATCATCTCTTCGGCATCAGCCGCGTCGCGCACCGCCTCGACCTCGGCCGCTGTCACCGACACGCCCCACTGCCGTGCCATGGCGGCGTAAAGCGGCGCGCGGTGGGCGATGACCTTGGAGAAGGCATGGACGGCAAATGCGTCGGGATCGACCTCGGCCTCGGTCAGGCCGTTGTCGGCAAGATAGCCCGACCAGAGCGCATCGAGCATGGCGGGTTGGTAATAGATCGGCTTGGGATCGGCCTTGAAGCGGCGGATCAACTCGGCATCGTGCCCTTCGGGGCTTTCGATCCAGACCATCAGGGTGTTGGCGCTCAGCGCGCTCAGCACCTCGTCGCCCCGGTCGGATGGGTCCACCACTTCGCAGATCGAGCCGCCGGTGTCGCAGATGAAATGGGCGTAGCCGTAAAGCCCTGCCGCGCGGTGGATGAACGGCGCGGTGTCGAGCAGTGCGTTGACCTCGGCCCGGCGATGGAGCGCCTGCCGGCGTTGGTATTCGGCGAAGGGCAGGCCGCCCTTTGCGGGGTTGCCGGGCTTGCCGAGATAGGTCGACAGGGGCGCCAGATTCCCGAAGGTGATGTTGGAGCCGATATAGATGCTGTCCGAGCGCAGAAGCTCCGCCAGCAGCGGTTGCTGCATCGCCAGCGACTTGAGATTGTCGGTGATATGCTCGCCCATATAGGAGGTGCCGATGCGGTAATCGACGGAGTAGTGGAACCACTGCCCGCCCGCGCGCAGCGTCGCGGCCAGCCGCGTCTTGCCAAGCCCCGACATGCCGAAGACCGCCACCCGTTTGTGGGCTGCGTCACGGAAGGCTTGCGGGGTATCGTAGATCAGCGTCATGGATCGGTGCTTGCCACGGGATTTGCCAAGATGGCAAGCCGTGTCAGCGCCCGCGCAGCCGTTGCAGCAGGCGACCATCGAGGATCAGCAGGCCAAGCGCCAGCAACGCGAAACCCGCGAAGGCCTGCGGGGCAAGCCGCTCGCCCAGCACCAGCGCGCCGAGGACGATGGCGACAGGCGGGATCATCAGCGTCACCAGCATCGCGTTGCCCGAACCCGCCATGGCGATGACGCGGTAATAGAGCAGATAGGCCAGCGCCGTGCCGATGACGGCGAAATAGGCGATGGCGGCATAGGTCTGGGGTAACTGTGGCGCCTCGGGGATGCCGTCGATCAGCAGGACCGCCGGGATCAGGATCAAGGCCGACCCGCTCAGCATCCCCGCCGCCGACACCTGCGGGCTGAGGCCGCGCATCGTCTTGCGCGCCCACGCGGCCGCGCAGGCGTAGGAAATCGTCCCGCCGATCACCGCCAGTTGCGCCAGCGAGCGGATGTCGAAGGCGCGGAACGCGTCGAGGCCGATCGCCACCGCCACGCCGAAGAACGCCACCGCCACGCCGATCAGTTTGCGCGGCGTCAACCGCTCGTCCGCAAACACTGCCGACGCCACCAGCACCCCGAAGATCGCGGTGCCCGCATTGAAGATGGAGGTCAGGCCCGTCTCGATGAATTGCTGGCCCCACGCCATCAGCGTGAAAGGGATGACGTTGTTGAGCAGCCCCATGACAAGGAACGCGCCCCAGATGCGTCCGCCGCGCGGCACGGCCAGCCCGCGCGCCAGCACATAGACCCAGAGGATCAGGCAGGCCCAGACGACGCGGTGTGCGACAAGGGTCAGGAACGGCAACTCTTCCAGCCCCACCTTGATCGACAGGAAAGACGCGCCCCAGATGGCCGCCAGAAGGGCCATTTCGCCCCAGGCGCGCGAGGAAACATTGGTTTGGGAAATGTCAGGCTGGCTCATCGCCAAGGCTTAGGACGCCGCGACCGGACACGCGACCCGGAAGCTGCGGTTTGGCCAAAGAAAAACCCCGCAACCCGGAAGGGCGCGGGGTTTTCGATGTCACCTGAGGGTCGGATCAGAAGGAGTAGCCGACGCGCAGGCCGAAGCCCACGGCATGGTTGTCCTCGAAGTTGGAGAAGGTCGTGCCGGCCGGGGCCGGCGAGGGTGCTTCGGTCTGGGCATCGCCGATGAAGGTGTAGTTGATGCCGCCCGTGATGCGCCAATCGCCGAGGTCATAGCGCGCGCCAAGCCCGATGGAGGTGCGCCCGTCGGTCGGCCCGAGGTTGCCCGAGAAGCCGCCTTGCTGTGCCTCGTAGCTGACCGAGGCAAGCAGGGCCAACTCTTCGTTGATGCGCCGCGCGCCACCCAGCGTGAAGGTATAGGTGTCGTCATCGTAATCGACCAGCGAGTTGCCGGGCGAGACAAGCGCCGTATAGCCCGGAGGCGTGATGTCGAACTCGGTCCAGTCGACCCAGCGGATCGAGCCGAAGACCAGCGTGCCTTCTGCAACACCTGTCTGCGCCTCCAGCAAAATCTGCTGCGGGATCGTGGTGGTGAAGCTCATCGGATTGGTCGCGCCGCCGATGGTTTCGTTCCCGATGAAGGTATGGTCGGTGGCGCTGTAGTAGGTCAGCGAAACGCGGAGCGCGATATCGGTCCGCTCGTAGGCTGCACCCAGCATGTAGCCAAGCTCGTAATCGCTTTCGGCTTCCATCTGATAGCGGGTTGCCCCGCCACCAGAGCCGTTGAACAGCGCCACGTTGCCGTCCGCCGTCACGGCGCGCAGACCACCATAGACCGAGAAGTCGCGGGTGACGGCGTAGCGCACGGCCACGGTCAGCGCGTTGGAGTTGATCTCGGCCTGGCTGCCTTCGCCGAAGCGGTAGAGGTAGCCGGCGAAGCCTACGCCGGAATAATCGACATCCGCGCCGATGGGCTGGTCGTAGATCAGCGCGAACGAGATCTGGTCGGTGATGCCCTGGCGGTAAGACAGCGAAGAATAGCTGTAAGACGGTGTAACATCGCCCGACTGTGCGCCAATAAGCGAGGTGGCACCGGCGTTCACGGCCTGCACACCCGACACGTCCGGATCGACATAGGTGAAGCCGAACTCCACATAATTGCCTTCCTCGAACAGGATGGCGGGGCTTGATGCGTTCCGCTCGACACCGCCTGCGGTGGCAAGCGTTGTCGTGGCCAGAAGCGCCGCAAGGGCGGTGGTAGTCGTTGTGTAGCGGGTCATGAGAGCCTCCCGACGTGATGTCCCGAATTCTATTCTTGCCCAATGCTAAGGCGGCAAAGGTCCGATCCGGTCAATTCTTCCGCAACGTCACGACTCCTTGCGGGCGCAAGTCGGCCTTGGTCTGTGTCGAAATGGTTACAGTTTCATGACGCTCGACTGCGCCGGTGCTCGGTCAGAACGTTAATGTAGTTCGCGGCGAAGATCAGGACCGCCCCGGCCAACACGGCGATGTCCAGTTGCTCGGCATAGACCAGCACCCCGAGAATTGCGATCAGGGGCAGGCGGATGAAGTCGATGGGCATCACGACCGAGGCGGGCGCCAGCGCCAGCGCCGTGGTGATGCAGAAATGCGCCGACAAGCCGCCAAGGGCTATGACGATCACCCAAGGGGCGGATGCCGCCGACGGAAAGGCCATGTCGCCATCGTAAAGGCAGAACCCGAGGCCGAGGATCAGCTGGATCACGGTCAGCCAGAACAGGATGCAGGTGATTGATGTATCGCGCGTCAGCCTTTTGGTGAAGATCGCCGTGATCGCAAAGCAGATCGCGGCCACCGCTGCCGCCACCATCCCGCCCGAAATCGGCACGGAACCGGGGCGCACCACGATCAGGATGCCGATGAAGCCGAGAAGCCCCGCCAACCCCTTCACCCAGGTCAGCCGCTCGCCCAGAAACAGCGCAGCCAGGAGCATGACCCACAGCGGAGAAGTGAATTCCAGCGCGAAGACCTGTGCCAGCGGGATCATCGTCACGGCCCAGAACCACAGGTTCTGCCCGGTGAAATGCGCCATGTTGCGGAACAGATGGGTCGGCATGTGGTTGGTGCGGATCTGTCCCAGGGTGCCCGCAAGGGCCCCGATGGACAGCACCAGCACCAGCCCGATCATCGAGCGGTAGGTCATCATCTCGAACGTATCGAGTTCGACGCTCGCCTCGCGCCCAGCGATCGCCATGGCCGAGAAGGCCACGACCGCGCCCAGCATCCAGAGCGCGGCGAGGGGCACGTTGGAGGCGTCGGTGTTGGTGGTCATGTTGCAGGCCGCCCGCGCCGTAGGTCAGCGCGAAGGTCCACAATGGTCATGGTCTGGGGGAAGGGCATGGACATGCCGCGATGTCATAGCGCCGCCTTCCGAAAGAGCCAGCGATTTCTGACGCATACTCCGGCGCCGGAGATCGGCGCGGGACTCCAAGTCAGGGGATCAGAAACGGAAGCCGACACGCAGGGTGGCAGTGTTCGCTGTGCCTTCGTAGTTGAAGATGGCCGTTTCGCCTTCCAGATCGCGGGTGGTGTAGTCGGCTCCGACAAAGATCGAGTCGGTCACGTTGTATTCGACACCCAGGCCAAGGTTAAAGCCGTCCAAATCGATATCGACGACACCGTTCGTGGCCTCGACCATCGAGTATCCTGCCGCACTGTAGACCATGAGTGCATCATTGAACGCATAGCCAATCCGGCCTCGCAAATCCAGGATGCTTTCGAACTCGGCGTCCGAGATACTGATCGTTCCGTTCACGTGCAGGTAGCGCGCCTCGACGCCGTAGACGAAGTTGCCGTTCTGGAAATTGTACCCGCCGAAGATGCCGTAGACGTTACCATTTTCGAGGCCGAGGTCGCCTGCGCCGATCGTGAGACCGTCAAGCTCATCGAAGTTCGGCTGAATGTGGCCGAACTCAAGTCCGACATAGAAGCAGTCGAAGGCTTGCGCACAGCGCTCGGGCTCGACGATGACCGGCGGCGGCGCTGGGGGCACCACGACGGGGCCGGCAAAGGCGGCGGTTGCGGTGGCGACAAGAATTGCGCTGGAAAGTGCAAGGCGGGACATCGGGAACCTCCGAAAATGAATATCATTTTAACTGAAAGAAATTTATCAGCGCCGAGCGGCGCCAGACAAGTAACGAGTCCCTGAGGGTTGAAAGGAATCACCGCAGAGTGTCACGTTTCCCACATCGGCAATATTTCGTTACATGGGCTTGGGTGAGATGTTGGCGATCGTGGAGTCAGAGTCCCTTGGCCTTGGCCTCGGTCCAGAGCGCGTCCATTTCTTCCAGAGAGCTGCCATGGATACCTGATGGACGGGCCGCAAGGGTTTGTTCGATATAATGGAAGCGCTGAACGAATTTGGCGTTGGTGCGACGCAGGGCGCTTTCGGCATCGACGTCGAGGTGGCGCGCGAGATTCGTGACCACGAAGAGTAAATCGCCTATCTCATCTTCGATCCGGTCGGGATCCGCGCTGTCCATCGCCTCGACCACCTCGGCCGCTTCCTCGGCGATCTTGGCCAGAACGGCGCGGGGGTCGTTCCAGTCGAAACCCACCCGCGCGGCGCGTTTTTGTAGCTTTTGCGCGCGCATCAGGGCGGGCAGGCCCATGGCGACGTCATCGAGCACGCCGACCTTGGCTTTTGCGGCACGCTCGGTGGCTTTCACGGTCTCCCAATCGCTGACCTGCTGATCGGCGGATTTGGCGTTGCTTTCGTCCCCGAACACATGCGGGTGGCGGGCGATCATCTTGTCGCCGATGGCGCGCGCCACGTCGTCGAAGTCGAAGAGGCCCGCATCTGCCGCCATCTGGGCGTGAAACACGGACTGGAACAGCAGATCGCCCAGTTCGCCCTGCAACTCGGCCATGTCGCTGCGCTCGATCGCGTCGGCGACCTCGTAGGCCTCTTCGATGGTGTAGGGCGCGATGGTGGCAAAGGTCTGCTCGATGTCCCAGGGGCAGCCATGCACGGGATCGCGGAGCCGCGCCATGATGGCGCGCAGGCGCTGCATCGGGTCGGCGGGCAGGGTGGCTGGGTCAACGGTCATGGCGCCAGAAATGCGACAGGGGGAGGCCGCTGGCAAGAGGGGCTGCGCCACTGCGCCTGCGCGGCTGCGCCATTGCACGTATGCGGTGGGTATGCGCAAACTGCGCCACATCCCAGCCGGAGGCCGCATCCATGCCCGTCATCAACTCCATCGCCGCCATGGCGCCCGACATGCAGGGCTGGCGCAGGCATCTGCACGCGCATCCCGAGTTGAGCTTTGATTGCATTGAGACGGCGGCGTTTGTCGCCGCCCGGTTGCGGGAGTTCGGGATTACCGAGATCCACGAGGGGATTGCGCAGACGGGTATCGTGGCGATCATCGACTCCGGCCGTCCCGGGCCGACGGTCGGCCTGCGCGCCGATATGGATGCGTTGCCGATCACCGAGATCACCGGCGTCGATTATGCCTCGACCAATGCGGGCAAGATGCATGCCTGTGGCCATGACGGCCACACCACGATGCTGCTGGGGGCCGCGAAATATCTGGCCGAGACGCTCAATTTCAAGGGCCGCGTTGCGCTGATCTTCCAACCGGCGGAAGAGGATGGCGGCGGCGCGGGTGTCATGGTGCAGGAGGGCATCATGGACCGCTTCGACATCGCGCATGTCTATGGCATCCACAACGTGCCGGGCTATCCCGTCGGTGCCTTCATGACCGCGCCGGGGCCGCTGATGGCGGCGGCGGACACCGTGACGGTGACGATCGAGGGCAAGGGCGGGCATGGCGCGTTTCCGCACGACACCGTCGATCCGATCCCGCCGGCACTCGCCATCGCGCAGGCGTTCGGCACCATCGTCTCGCGCAACCTGAACCCCAGCGCCGAGCTGGTCGTGTCGGTGACGCAGATCCATTCCGGCACCGTCAGCAACGTGATCCCGTCGACCGCCTGGCTGAACGGCACCGTCCGCACCTTCGACCCCGCAGTTCAGGACATGGCCGAGCGGCGCATGAGCGAGATCGTGGCGGGCACGGCGGCAGCCTTCGGCGTCAAGGCCACCATGGTGTTCGAACGCGGCTATCCCGCCACCATCAACGATGCCGACGAAGCCGCCTTTGCGGCCGAGGTCGCGCGCGAGATCTCCGGCGCCGACAAGGTGGTGGACAATGTCGGCCGCGAGATGGGGGCGGAGGATTTCTCCTACATGCTGCAGGCGCGGCCCGGTGCGTATCTCTTCCTTGGCGCGGGCGAGGGGGCGGGCCTCCACCACCCCGCCTACAACTTCAATGACGAGATCGCGCCCATCGGCGCCAGCCTTCTGGCGCGCCTGGCCGAGCGCAAGCTGGGGGTCTGAAGTTGGGGGCTGAAGCGGGGGTCTGAGGCGGCCTAGTGCGCCTTGGCGCGCAGGTATTTGCGCATGCCGTAGAGCAGCGGCTCACCCTCGGGCGCGACGCGCACGGCCTCGACCGCGCCGATGCAGATATGGTGGGTGCCGATCTTTTCGGCCGAAATCAGGCGGCAGTCGAAGGCCACCAATGCTGCGGTCAGCCACGGCGCGCCGGTGGCCAGCGCCTCATGCGCCACGGCATTGAACTTGTCGCCGCCGGGGGCTGGCAGGCGGGACGAGAAGATGTCGGAGATGTCGATCTGGTCCGTCGCCAGCACGTTGATGCAGAAGCAGCCGTTCTCCAGCACCAGAGGCAGGGCCGAGGACGACGCGTTGAGGCAGGTCAGCATCGTCGGGCTGTCGCCATCGGCGGAAATCGAGGTCATCGCCGACACCGTCACGCCGCCGCGCCCGGCCGGGCCATCGGTGGTCACGACCGAGACCGAGGCGGCAGAACGGCTCATCCCCTCAAGGAACTTGGCTTTCAGGTCGTCGGTGTCGGTCATCTGGGCAATCTCCTGCACGCGCGCCCCGGTTTGTCGCCGATGGGGTCTTGGTGCACAAGATGGATCAATTCGGGGTTTCGTCCCGGGAATTCTGCGGTGTAGCAAAGGCAGGCACGCAACGGGGGAGCAACCACATGGCGTTGGAAGATGCAAAGGCCGAGGTAGACGGCGCGTTCACCCGCCCAGACCTGAAGGGGCTGGCGTTCGAGAACGCCTTCGGCGGCGCGGCGTCCTTCCTGCGGCGGCGCTATTCCAAGGACCTGTCGGGGGTTGATGTGGCCGTCACCGGCATCCCCTTCGATCAGGCCGTGACCAACCGCCCCGGCACAAGGCTTGGCCCCCGCGCGATCCGCGAGGCGTCGGCGTTGCAGCCCTTCGATCCGCCCTATGGCTGGGAAGGCTACTCGCCGCTGGAGGCGCTGGCGGTGGTGGATTATGGCGACATGGCCTTCGACTACGCCCACACGCCTGATGTGCCGTCGCGGATCGAGGCGCATATCGCAGGGATCTTGCAGGCGGGGGCGGCAGCACTCACGCTTGGCGGCGATCACTCGATCACGTTGCCGATCCTGCGCGCGCACGCGGCCCGTCATGGACCCGTGGCGTTGATCCAGATCGACGCCCATACCGACACCTGGCCCGATGACGACGCCACCCGCATCGACCACGGCACGTTCTGCTACACGGCGGTCAAGGAGGGGCTGATCGATGTCGCCCGCTCCTCCCATATCGGGATCCGCACCGTGGTGGCGGACAATCTCGGCATCCAGATCCACGACGCGGCAGAGGTGCACGAACTGGGCGCGGCGCGGGTGGCCGACATCGTGCGCGAGCGGGCGGGCGACGCGCCCACCTATCTCAGCTTCGATATCGACGCATTGGACCCGGCCTTCGCGCCCGGCACCGGCACGCCGGTCTGGGGCGGTCTGAGCAGCGCGCATGCCGCGCGGCTGTTGCGGGGCCTTGCCGGGGTCAACCTTGTCGGCGGCGACGTGGTGGAAGTGTCGCCCCCCTTCGACAGCGCCGCGATCACCGCCGTCGCGGGCGCGCATGTCGCGATGGAGCTTTTGTGCCTTTGGGGGTGGACACGACGCTAGCGTGCTGGATGCCCCCGAGAGAGCTTGACGCCCCCGAGAGTGCTGGACGCCCACGGCGCGCTGGCGTATCTTCGGGCGACACGCAACAGACAGGCAGACCCGAGCAGATGCCAAACCGTCGAGGCCGTGATTCCGCAACCCGCACCCCAACCTCGCGGGAGGTTGCGCGCGAGATATCCTATGCCAGCTCCGCCGTCTCGAAAGGCGGGCGCGCGATGATCCGCGTGATGGAAAACGCCACCGGGCGTCTGCGCCTGATCAAGGCGGCGGATGGCTATGACGAGGAGGTGCGGCAGGGCCGCGACTTCTGGCAGGTGATTGTCGAGCGCTACAAGCTGCAACTCAACGTCATCGGCGGCAGCCTGTCGAATATCCCCAAGGAAGGCCCGCTGGTCCTGATCGCTAACCATCCCTACGGCATCCTCGACGGCCTGATGATGGGCCATATCCTGGCCGAGACGCGGGGCGATTTCCGCATTCTGGCGCATCAGGTGTTCCGCAAGGCCGAGGATCTGAACAAGATCATCCTGCCGGTCAGTTTCGAGGAATCGAAGGAAGCGCTGGCGCAGAATCTGGCGACGCGCAAGACGGCGCTGGAATACTTGGGCAAGGGCGGGGCAATCGGCGTGTTTCCGGGTGGCACGGTGTCCACCGCGGCCAAGCCCTTCGGGCGGCCGATGGACCCGATCTGGCGCAGCTTCACCGCGCGGATGATCGCCAAGTCCGAGGCGACGGTGGTGCCGATCTTCTTCGACGGCCACAATTCCCGGCTGTTCCAGTTGATGAGCCATCTGCACTACACCCTGCGGATGGGTCTGCTGATCAAGGAATTCAAGGCGCGCACCAACTCCAAGGTCGATATTGTCGTGGGCGAGCCGATCCCCCGTGCGGCGCTCGAGGCCCATTCCAGCGACGGCAAGGCGCTGATGGAGTTCCTGCGCCAGACAACCTATGCCCTGTCGCCGCGCCCCTTCGACATGGGCGCGCGCGGGTTCGAGTTTGAAGACAAGCACCGGACGCCGGAAGAGAAATCGGCGCGCATGAAGTTGAAGGAACGCTACTGATGGCCGTCGGGATTTTCGATAGTGGTCTTGGCGGGCTGACGGTGCTGGACGCGGTCGCCAAGCGACTGCCCGAGGTGCCGCTGCTCTATCTCGGCGACAATGCCCATGCGCCCTACGGCGTGCGCGAGGCGGATGACATCTATCGCCTGACGACGGCCTCGGTGCAGACCCTGTTCGACCATGGCTGCGATCTGGTGATTCTCGCCTGCAATACGGCCTCTGCTGCCGCGCTCCGCCGCATGCAGGAGGGTTGGGTGCCCGAGGGCAAGCGCGTGTTGGGCGTGTTCGTGCCCTTGATCGAGGCGCTGACCGAGCGGCAATGGGGCGACAACTCGCCGCCGCGTCAGGTGTCGGTCAGTGAGGTCGCCCTGTTCGCCACACCCGCCACCGTCAGCAGCCGCGCCTTCCAGCGCGAACTGGCGTTCCGCGCCATCGGTGTCGATGTCGAAGCGCAGCCCTGCGGCGGCGTGGTCGACGCGATCGAGCAGGGCGACATGATTCTGGCCGAGGCATTGGTGCGATCCCATGTCGACGCGCTCAAGCGTCGGATGCCCAAACCGCAGGCAGCAATTCTGGGTTGCACCCACTATCCGCTGGTCGAGGACGTGTTCCGCGATGCGCTGGGGCCTGACGTTGCGGTCTATTCCCAGCCCACGCTGGTGGCCGACAGTCTGGCCGATTATCTTACGCGGCGGCCCCAGATGCTGGGGCAGGGCGCGGCTGGCTTCCTGACCACCGGCAACCCGAAATCGGTGCAGTCCAAGGCCACGATCTTCCTGCGCCGACAGATCACTTTCGACGCGGTCGCATAGGCGCTGATCGCGGCGGGGTGACGGGGCTATCATAAGGCTTGATTTGAACCTTGTCGCCCTTTGCCCTAAATGCATTTGAAGCAACGATAGGCCTGACAGAATGACCCAGAAAATCGCGATCCTTGGCGCCTCCGGATATACCGGCGCGGAACTGTGCCGTCTGATCGCGGGACATCCGGAGATGGAGATCGTCGCGCTGACGGGCGACCGGAAAGCGGGGCAGAGCATGGCCTCGGTCTATCCGTTCCTGCGGTCGATGGCGAAAAGCAGCGGCGGTTTGCCCGATCTGGTGAAGATCGAGGATGTGGATTTCTCTGGGGTCGATCTGGCTTTCTGCGCCCTCCCGCATGCGACATCGCAGAGCGTTATCAAGGATTTGTCGGGCGATCTTAAAGTTGTGGACCTTTCCGCCGACTTTCGCCTGCGCGACCCGGCCGACTATGCCAAGTGGTATGGCAAGGAACATGCCGCCCCCGAGATGCAGAAGGAGGCCGTTTACGGCCTGACGGAGTTCTACCGCGACGAGATTCGCGCGGCACGGCTGGTGGCCGGCACCGGATGCAACGCCGCGACAGGGCAATTCGCGCTGCGCCCCCTGATTTCGGCCGGGGTGATCGATCTGGACGAAATCATCCTCGACCTGATCTGCGGCGTGTCCGGGGCGGGGCGGAGCCTGAAGGAAAATCTCCTCCATGCCGAGTTGAGCGAAGGCACGAATGCCTATGCCCTGGGGTCCACCCACCGGCATCTGGGCGAGTTCGATCAGGAGTTCAGCAAGATTGCCGGCCGGAAGGTGGAGGTGCAATTCACCCCGCATCTGGCGCCCTTCAACCGGGGCATCCTGGCGACGGTCTATGTGCACGGCGACGCGGCGGAGATCTACAGCACGCTGGAGGCGGCCTACAGGGACGAGCCCTTCATCGAGATGCTGCCGTTGGGCACCGCTCCCTCGACCCACGACGTGCGCGGCACGAATTTCTGCCATATCGGGGTGGTCGGCGACCGGCGTAAAGGCCGCGCGCAGGTGGTGGCGACCCTCGACAACCTGTGCAAGGGGTCGAGCGGGCAGGCGATCCAGAACGCCAACCTGATGCTGGGGTTGGACGAGACGATGGGCCTGATGGGGCTTGGTGTGTTCCCATGAGAGGGTTGAAGAAACAGCGGCGGGTGCAGGTGATGGCCCTGGCGGCATTGGCGCTGGCCGGGTCGGTCGCGCTCATCGTCTATGCCTCGCAGGATTCGTTCAACTTCTTCCGCCCGCCTGTCGAGGTGGCGGAAAATCCGCCGCCGCCCCATGAGGTGTTCCGCATCGGCGGTCTGGTCGAGGAAGGCAGCCTGATCCGGGGGCAGGGCGAGACGATCAGCTTCAACGTGACGGATGGCGCGGCGTCGATCCCGGTGCGGTATACCGGGATCCTGCCGGACCTCTTCGGTGAGGGCGAGGGCATGGTGGGCACCGGGCGTCTGATCGCCGGGGTGTTCGAGGCGACGGAAATCCTTGCCCGCCATGACGAATCCTACATGCCCGCCGAGGTGATCGACGCGCTGCGCGAGCAGGGCGTCTATCGCGAACCCGAAGATAGCTGAGGGGCGGCTGTCTTGGGGCGCGATCCATCGGAGGCCGTGGAGCGCGGCGGGCGGAGGATATGAGTTTTTTACCAAGTTGAAACAAGGGCGCGCGCAGTGTTTGCGTTAGGCGCTTGTTAACCCCTCCATGGTGGATTCGGGTCTTCCGAAACCAATGAGCATGGAGGGCGAACCATGCAGACGGTTCGGTCTATCGCAGAACAGATTGTGGCCCGTGAAGGTGGCTATGTGAACGACCCCGATGATCCGGGCGGGGCGACGAAGCACGGCGTGACGATTCACACGATGCGCTCTCTCGGCCTCGATCTGGACGAGGACGGCGATGTCGATGCCGATGATGTGCGCCGTGTTACGCCGGAACTGGCGACGGATCTTTTCATCGATCACTATTTCCAGCGCCCGCGCATTCACCTGTTGCCCGAGCCGTTGCAGGCAACGGTGTTCGACATGCAGGTCAATGCAGGCTCGAACGCGGTGCGGATCCTGCAGCGGCTGTTGCGGGACATGGGCCTCGATATCCTCGTCGATGGGGTGATCGGGCCGCAGACCGCGCGGGCCGCCCACGCTGCGCTGCAGCAGGCGCCGGGCCATCTGGTCGATGCCTATGGCATCGCGCGGCGCAACTACTATTACCGGCTGGCCGATGGCCGCCCCGCGAGCCGCAAATATGCGCGCCGGCGGGATGGCGGCAAGGGCGGCTGGATCGTGCGGGCGGAAGAGTTCATCTCGCCGCGCCACCATCTTACCTTGGCACAACATCACGAAAGGACCGCATCATGGGGTTGATTGATCGCGCGCTTGGCGGCGGCAGCTTAGAGGGCATCGGCAATGCGGCGGAGGGCCTGTCGGAGGTGTTCGTGCCCAACGCCACAAGGGCGTTGGAGTTGGCGGCGCAGATCCAGGAGGCCACGCTGGAGGCGGCGTCGGCCGAGTTTCAATATGCCGGGAGCGGTTGGTTCGACCGGGCGATCAACGGCCTCAACCGCGTGCCGCGCCCGATGCTTGCCTTGGGCACGCTGGCACTCTTTGGCTATGCGATGACCGATCCGGTGGGCTTTGCCGAGCGGATGGTGGGCCTGAACGAGGTGCCGGAGCCGCTGTGGTGGCTTCTGGGCGCCATCGTCAGCTTCTACTTCGGCGCGCGCGAACTGCACTATGCCCGCGTCCCAGGGGTCGGGCGTGGCAGCGCCGGGGGCGCATCGAACCGGCGCGGGTTGCGGGATCGTCTTGGCGGCGTGTTCGGGCGGCGGCGGGAGGCCGAGGCGGAGGTCTCGGACAATCCGGCGCTGTCGGAATGGCGCTCGGCGGACTAGAATTCGGTAGACTGGCGCAAATCCTCGGGGCGCGCGTCCGCCAGATCCGCCAGGATCGCGGCCATGATCCCCGTCGCCTCCACCAGAAGCGCGCGCGGCAGATGCTCGTCGGGCGCGTGTTGGGAGCAGCCGGGATAGGAGTGCGGCACCCAGAGCGTCGGCAGCCCCAACCCGTCGCGGAAGATGTCGTTGGGCAGCGAGCCGCCCAGCGCCGGCAGCACCACCGGGTCAGCACCAGTGGCGCGCGCCATCGCGCGGGCCACGCGCAGGGCGGCGGGATGGTCGACCGGCGTCTGGCTTGCCTTGAAGGCGGGGCCGTCGGGGGTGATCGTGACGTCCGGAAAGCCATGCGCGTCGAGATGGCGGCGGAGCGCCGCTTCCAGCCCGGTGTCGTCGGTGCCGGGGGCAAAGCGCAGTTGCATCCAGGCCGAGGCGCTGGGAGGGATGGCGTTTACGGGAGCGGGAGAGTCCCCCGCGTGAAAGGCCAGAACTTCGGCCGATGACCACGCATGGATGCGCTCGGCGGGAGTCAGACCCGGCACGCCCCAATCCGCGTCGATCTCGCCGCCCGCAGGCACCAGTCCGGCCAGCGCCTTGCGTGCGGCAAAGGGCACCGAGGGCGGTGCCCAGTCCGCGATCTGCAACGCGCCCTCCGCATCGACGATGGAGGCGAGTGCATGGGCCATCACCAGCGCGGGGTTGCGCAGGGCGCCCCCGAAGTTGCCCGAATGCCGCCCGCCCTTCCGCAGGGTCAGATCCAGCCGATAGGTGACACCGCCCCGCGCGCCCAGAAAGAGCGTGGGCCGGTCCACCGCCAGGCGCGGCCCGTCCGACGCCAGCAGGATATCCGCAGCCAGCGCGGCGCTTTCGCGCGCGCACAATTCCGCCAGACCGGGAGAGCCCACTTCCTCGCCCATCTCGATCACCCAGGTCAGGTTCACGCCCAACGCGCCGCGCGCGGCCAGCACCGTCTCCACTGCCGTCAGGTTGACAAGGAACTGCCCCTTGTTGTCGGCAATCCCGCGCCCAAACCAGAGGCCGTCCGCTTCGGTCAGCGTAAAGGGATCGCGCGCGTCGGCCCAACGCCCTTCCATTCCTGGCACCACGTCACCGTGGGAATAGCTCAGCACCGTTGGCAGCGACGAATCCTCGATCCGCGTCGCAATCAGGAACGGGTGGCCCGCAACCTCATGGCGCGCGATGTGGAACGACAGGTCAGACAGCCAGCCCGCCACAAGATCCAGATAGCCCGTCAGCGCCTCGCCAGCGCCCTCTGCCGTGGAATCCGTCCGGCAGGCCACCAATGCGGCCAATCGCGCCTTGAACCGGGGGGAGGACGCCGCCGCGCGGCCCTCGTCGACGAAGGAAATGCTGTTCATGCGCCCTGTCTAACGCAGCCGCAATCGACCTGCATCCGGCAATCGCCCGGCCCCTTTTCAGCTTGGCAAAAAAACTCAAATCCGACCCTTCGGACCGGCGCCGGAGTCATCCGTTCCGCGCGTCCAAAACCGAAAAGTCCGGGGCGATGGGCAAAAGAAGGGTGTTCTCTCGCGAAAAGCGTGGCTAACATTCCCCACCCGCGGGGAGACGTGGGTCAAAACGGGCGCTCTGCCCGCAATCGGAGGAATGAAATGTCTGAGTGTATTTTTGGCGGCCTGAGGGGCCTTGCCGGTTCGGTAGCAATTTCGGCGGCGTTGATTGCCGTGGGCGCGGCGTCTGCTGCGCAGGCGCAAGATCAGCTGTCCATCGCCACCGGCGGCACCGGCGGCGTCTATTACCCGATGGGCGGCGGCTTGGCTGAAATCATCAACCAGCATGTCGAGGGCTATTCGGCCACCGCCGAAGTCACCGGTGCCTCTGTCGAGAACATGGGCCTGATCGCGACGGGCGATGCAGACCTTGCCATCGCCTTGGCCGACACCGTCTACCAGTCCTACAACGGTACCGGCCGGTTCGAGGGGCAGCAGCTGGAAATGGTGCGCGGCGTCGCCATCATGTATTCCAACCTCGTGCAGATCGTGACGCTGGCCGATAGTGGGATCACCAGCCTTCCCGACATGGTCGGGCGGCGTGTCTCGATCGGCGCGCCCGGCTCGGGGACCGAGGTGAATACGGCAGCGATTCTCGAGGCCAACGGCATAACCTATGACGATATCGAAGAGCAGCGCCTGAACTTCAACGAGACGGCGGACGCCTTGGCCAACGGCGATATCGACGCGGGCTTCTGGTCCGTCGGTGCGCCCAACTCGTCGATCCTCAACCTCGCCACCACCCAGTCGATCCGCATGATCGAACTGACGCCCGAGGAAATCGCCGCGTCCCGCGCCGCTGACGCGACCTTTGCCGAGGCGGTTCTGCCGGGCGGCTCCTATGCCGGGGTCGACGCGGATACCGCGGTTCTGGGTGTGCCGAACGTGCTGGTCGTGTCCTCCGAGATGGACGAGGAGCTGGTCTATACCATCACCCGCGCCATGTTCGAGAACATCGCGGATTTGCAGGCCGTGCATCCCGCCGCCAACGAGATCAGCGTCGAATTCACGCTGGCCGCCTCGCCGGTGCCGCTCCATCCCGGTGCGATCCGCTACTACGAGGAAATCGGGGTCACCGTCCCCGACGCGCTGCGTCCCTGATGGGCTTGGCCCAGCCCCGGCGGTTGACGCCGCTGGGGCTGCTGCTGGCAGGCGGGGTGGCATGTGCCGCCTTGCCCGGCCACGCCGCAGAACTAGAGATCACCCTTGCCGATACCGGCGCGGTGCTGGCGCATATCACGCTGCCGGAGCCTGCGGAATGGTGCGTGCTCTGGCGGCATTCGGTGCAGGGTTTCGAGGTGTCCGACTGCTACGCGGCGCGGGACGGCGCGATGGTTCTTGACTGGTCGCACCAGCCCGATTTCGCCGCCGGTCTTGGCAATATTCCCGGACGGGGGCGGCAGGTCAGCGACGGTCAGGGCGGCTACCTGATCCTCGATATCGACGAGGCCGTTCCCGGCAACGCCTATATCCTGCGCCCCGGCTCGATGGCGGTCGACCACCGCATCCGGGCGGGCGATACCGAAATATCGATCAGCCGACTGGCCGAAAGGCAGCGCGTGCGCATCGCGCTGGTCGAGTGATCCCAAGGGAGAGATCCAAGCCATGAGCGATCTTGCGGAAGACATCACCGGTATGCCGCCCCCGCCGCCCGCGCCGCCGCGCCCGGTTTTGCGGGCCATCGCGGTGATCGGCATCGCGCTGTCGATCTTCCAGCTCTACGCCGCCGGGGTGCAGCCCCTTGGCCTGTTCTACCAGCGCCCGATCCATCTGGGCTTCATCCTTGTCCTGTGCCTCCTGATCTATCCGCCGCGCGGCGTCCACAAGCCTCGGGGCGCGCTGGAATACGGGCTCGACGCGATCCTGATCGCGGCCTCGGTGTTGGTGGGCGCATGGGTGCCGGTCAATATCGACATCATCGCCAATCAGGTGTTCCCGCGCGGCATCGACGTGGCGATGGGCGCGCTGACGGTTCTGCTGGTGCTGGAAGCCGCGCGCCGCGCCGTGGGCTGGGTGATGACCGCCATCGCCATCTTCTTTGTCGTCTACGCCTTCGCCGGATCGCGCGGCGAATTGCCGTTCCTGGCCGATGTTCTGCCCGGCATCCTGCACCATCGCGGCTATTCGCTGGAGCGGTTGGCCAGTCAGATGACGCTGGGGGCCGAGGGGGTCTACGGCCTGCCGCTTGGCGTGGCCGCGACCTTCATCTTCGTCTTCGTGCTGTTCGGGGCATTCCTTGAGGTGACCGGGGCGGGCAAGTTCTTCATCGACCTCGCCTATGCCACCACCGGGCGGCAGCGCGGCGGCCCGGCCAAGGCCGCCGTCATCGCCTCGGCAGGCATGGGCTCCATCTCGGGGTCGGCCATCGCCAATGTGGTGACGACCGGCGCCTTCACCATCCCGCTGATGAAGCGCCTTGGTTACCGCCCGGCGCAGGCCGGCGGGATCGAGGCCGCGGCCAGCACCGGGGGCCAGATCATGCCGCCGCTGATGGGGGCAGGCGCCTTTCTGATGAGCGAATTCACCCAAGTGCCCTATGTCGACATCGTGCTGGTGTCGATCTTCCCGGCCTTCCTCTATTTCGGAGCGGTCTATCTGCTGGTCCATATCGCGGCGGTGAAACAGGGGCTTAAGGGCGTGCCTGCCAGCGAATTGCCCTCGGTCAGGCAGGTGACGGCCGATGGCTGGCACTTCCTGCTGCCATTGGTGGCGCTGGTCTATCTGCTTGTCGCTGGCTACTCACCCATGCGTGTCGGCTTCTACGCCATCCTCGCGGTTCTGGCGGCGGCGATGGCCCGTGCCTTGTGGGGATATCTCGCCAACGGCCCGACCATGGCGGGCCTTGTGGCGCTCTGTCGCCGCGGTCTTGCGCTGACGCTGGAGGCGCTGGAGCTGGGCGCGCGCAATGCCGTTGCCGTCTCGGTCGCCTGCGCGGTGGCGGGCATCATCGTGGGCGTTGTCGGCATCACCGGACTTGGGCTGAAATTCTCGGCCATGATGCTCGCCTTCTCCAATGGCAACCTTGTGCTGGCGCTGCTTATGGTGCTGCTGGCGTCGCTGATCCTGGGCATGGGCCTGCCGGTAACGGCGGCCTATATCGTGCTGATCATCCTTGTCGGCCCGGCGCTGACCAACGAGTTCGGCGTGCCGCTGCTGATCGCGCATCTTGTGGTGTTCTGGTATTCGCAAGACAGCAACGTGACGCCGCCTGTGGCCCTCGCGGGGTTCGCGGGTGCCGCGATCGCCGGATCGAAACCGATGGAGACCAGCTTTCAGGCGTGGAAATACGCCAAGGGCCTCTACCTGATCCCGCTTTTCATGGTGTTCAACCCCGAAATCATCGAGGGCGGCCCGCTGCCATTGGTGCTCTTTGCCGGGTTCCTTGCCATCATCGGCCTTGTGGCCTTCGCCGCCGCGCTGGAGGGATTCCTCTTCGCGCCGGTCCCCCTGTGGCAGCGCGCGCTGCTGGTTCCCGGCATCATCTCGATCTTCTACCCGTCCTTCGTGGTGGAGGCTTCGGGGGCGGCTCTGGTCATCGTCCTTCTGGGCTGGAACTGGATGCAAAGCCGGGGGGAGGGCGTCAAGGCGGCGATTTAATCGCTGACGGGGGGTTGTATCCAGCCATGGTCGCATCCAGATACCATCCATACAGATGGAGAATGCCCCGATGGCCAGCGTATCCCAACTTCGCCTCAAAGCGCCCGAGACCGAGAAGGTCACGATCAACCTTGGCTATGTCGACCTTGGTCGCATCGATCTGCTGGTGCAGGAGGGCTTCTATGCCAACCGCTCGGACTTCATCCGTTCCGCCATTCGCGGGCAGCTTGCGTCCCATAGCGAGGCGGTAACTCAATCCATTGCGCGCCACACGATGGAGCTTGGCCTGCGCGACTACAGCGTCGCCGATCTCGAGGCCGTGCGCGCCGCAAACGAGGTGCTGCATATCAAGGTTGTGGGGCTGGCGCGGATCGCGCCCGACGTCTCGCCCGAACTGGCGCGGGCCACCATCGCCTCGCTCACGGTTCTGGGCGCGCTGCAGGCCAGCGATGCGGTCAAGGACGCCCTCAAGGATCGTCTGCAATGAGTTTTTCCCCTTCCAAAAAGGATGCCCAACATGGCTGATTTCTCCACATTGATGCGCCGCGCGACCGAAAGCGTGCGGTCAGGCGACCTGTCCGGCGCGACCGGCCTGATCCAGTCGGCGCTTGGCGGCAAGGCCGACGCCCTGCAGGCGCCGCAGGACGCCCCGCCAAGACGCGCGCGGCTGACGCAGACCCTGTCGCAGACGCTGGCGAAGCTGCGCCAGTTCAAGGCGGCCATGCCCGATCCGGGCGCCATGCCCGCCGCAAGGGCGGAAGCGCCGGTAACCCCGGGCGCGCGGTTCGAGCGGGGCAGTTTCACCTGCGCGCACGGCAGCCGCGATTACCGCGTCTATGTGCCTGCCACAGCCGGTGACGCGCCTAAGGGCCTGATCGTGCTGCTGCATGGCTGCACCCAGTCTCCCGAGGATTTCGCGGCCGGCACGCGGATGAATGCACTGGCCGATCAGCATGGCCTTGTCGTGCTCTATCCCGGCCAGTCGCGCGGGGCGAACATGCAAAGCTGCTGGAACTGGTTCGCCCCGGCCGATCAGGGTGCGGGGCAGGGAGAGCCTGCGATCCTTGCCGGGATGACGCGCCAGATCGCCGCCGACCATAACATCGCGGAGACCGCGATCTTCGCCGCGGGCTTGTCGGCGGGGGCCGCCATGGCGGTTATTCTGGGCGAGGCTTATCCGACGCTCTTCTCGGCCATCGGGGTTCATTCCGGCTTGCCCTACCGATCCGCCAGCGATGTGCCATCGGCCTTCGCGGCGATGCAGGGGACGGGCGCGCAGACGGTGCACGCCCCCGCGGCATCCCTGCGCACGATCGTGTTTCACGGCACGGCGGACAAGACGGTTCACCCCGCAAACGGCACCCGGATCGCCGAACGGGCGGCAGGCAACCTGACCGAGATCATCGACAAGGGCAGGGCGGAGGGGCGCGATTACACGCGCACGACGGCGCTTGATGCGCAGGGCCTTGCGGTGATGGAGTTGTGGGAGGTCGCGGGGCTTGGCCACGCCTGGTCGGGCGGGTCGGCCGATGGCTCCTACGCTGATCCCAAGGGGCCGGATGCCAGCGCCGAGATGGTGCGCTTCTTCTTCGCGGGCCAGCCCATGAACGCCTGAGGCATCCGCCTGACGCAGCGGCATGGCGCGCAGGATCAGCGCGCCATGCAACCAGATGCGGGGCGGCGGCGTTACATCCCGAAACCGGGAACCAAACGCCATGCCGCCCCTGCCGAAACTCGTGTTCCTTCACGGACTTTTCGAAACCCCTGACCTGTGGCTGCCATCCCTCGCGCGGCTTGGGTTGACGGAGGACTCGGCGCTGTGCCCCTCGCTTCCCGGCCATTCCTCCGCCGACACAGCCGGCAGCACCGAGGCCGATCTGGCGTCGGGCGCATGGCTTGACCGCATGGTCAATGCCATCGCGGCCTTCTCTGGCGGGGAACCTTGCATCCTTGTGGGCCATTCCACTGGTGGCATGATCGCCGCGATGATCGCGCGGGCGGCACCCGGTCTGGTTCATTCCATCGTCATGGCTGGGTCGCTGACCTGCGGGCATCGCGGGCTCAAGGCGACGGCCTCGATGCGGTTGATGGCCAATGGCGTGCTGGGTCCGCTGGCATTCCGCGCCGGGTGGGCTTGGTCACTATCATCGCAGGCCGTCTTTGCCGAGCAATTGCGGGGCGTGATGGCGCAGGGCGATCCGCTCGATATCCCCGACACCATGCGCCAGACGTTGCAGCAATGCGACGCGGGCGCGATCCGGTCAATGGCGCTGTGGGTGCTGGCGCAAAGTGTCGCCACCGGGATGGCCGAAATCGAGGTGCCGGTGCTGGCCATGATCGGGCAGTCCGATACCGTCGTGCCGCCGCAGCATCAGTTCGGCATCCTGCGCCATCATCCGATGTCGCAGGGCGTGTTGATGGCAGGCGGGCATCTGCCCTTCGTCGAGAACCCCGAGCAGTTCGACCGCACACTTCTGCAGTGGATCCTGACCACCTCGGCCCCGGTGCGCGCCGCGCGGCTGCCGCAGCAGCAGCGCCGTCGGGTGGTCGCGGTGCCGGCCTAGGGCGCGCCGCCGCCGCCGATCGGGTCGTGCAGCAGGTCAGGCGGGGGCGAGACCACCTCGTTCACTGACACGGACACTTTCATCGACAGGAATTTGCCGCCCGCCCGCTTGAAGCTGCCCGATATCGGCGAGGCTTGGCGGGGCGTGCGCGTCGTGGCCACCCGGATCAGCTCGGACCCGGCGGTGATGCGGTTGGTCGGATCGAACTCGATCCAGCCCTCTCCCGGCACGAACACATCGGCCCAGGCATGGGTTGCCCCGCCACCGACGGGCGCATCCGCCCCGGCGGAACTGTCGTTCAGATAGCCGGTGACAAAGCGCGCGGCAAAGCCGAAGCGGCGCGCCGCCTCCATGAACAGGAACGCATAGTCGCGGCAGGTGCCGATGCCGCGCGCCAGCGTCTCGCCCGCTGTCTGCGTGCCCATCTTGTCCCGGCTGGAATAGCTCAGGGACCGATGCACCACGTCGCTGAGACCCTGCAGTAGACCGAAGGCCTCGGCAGGTCGGTCGGGGAAATGGGTATCGAGCCAACTGTCCAGGGCGGCGGCATCGTCAGGGTTCTGCAAGCCCAGAAAGGGGCCAAGATCGCGGCTGTCATCCTGGGAATAGAGGAAGGGATGGGGGCAGACGCGGCTGGCGTCAGGCCGCAAGAGCGGATCGCGTGCATAGCGCCGCAGGTAAAGCTCGCTTTCGATCAGAAGCTGATCGCTTGCCTCGCTGAACCGCGCCTCGCAGACCGAATTGCCGAAGGTGTCGAAATACCAGCGCAGGGTGGCGCGGGGACTGATGCGCAAGAATGCCTCATCCACCCACAGATCGTGCCCATCGCGTGGGCGCAGCATCAGGCGATGCGGCTCGAAATTGACGGGACCGCTGTAGCGGTAGACGGTGCGATGCAAGATGCGCAAGATACGAGCCATGGGAACCTTTCCGGGCAGGCCGTGTTATGGTCGAACGGCGTGTTCCCGCCTGTGCAAGGCGGCACTTTCGTCGTCGTGACTTCTCAATACAAGGAAGAATGGATGCTCATCCGATTTGGTTTCGAGATCGACATCGAATGTCCGGCCCCGGTGCCGATGTTTCTGGCACTGTCCACCCATGGCGAGGCGAAGGGTCGCCTGATCGGGTCGGACCATGTTCGCGTCAGTCAGGCCTGCCGGGAAGAGACCTATCTTGACCGCTTCGGCAATCGCATCACCCGCCTTCTGGCACCGCAGGGGCCGCTGAAACTCTGGTCCGATTGCGTGATCGAGGTGGATGGCAGCGAGGATCCCGTGGTGCCGGACGCGCGCCAGGTGGCGATCCCGGATCTGCCCAACGAGGTGGTGCCGTTCCTTCTGGCGTCTCGCTATTGCGACAGCGACAACCTCGGCAATCAGGCCTGGCCGCTCTTTGGTGGCTACCCGGAAGGATGGGCGCGGGTGCAGGCGATCACCAGTTTCGTCAAGCAGCATGTCACCTTCGGCTACCAGTTCGGTCGCGCCAACAAGACCGCGTCGCAGGTCTTCATCGAGAAAACCGGCGTCTGCCGCGATTTCGCGCATCTGGCGATTGCGCTGTGCCGGGCGATGAACATTCCCGCCCGCTACGCCAGTGGCTACCTGGGCGATATCGGCGTGCCCTATTCCGGCGCGGGCGATTTCTGCGCCTGGTTCGAGGTATTCTTGGACGGCAAGTGGTACACCTTCGACGCGCGCTACAATGTGCCGCGCATCGGGCGCATCTTGATGGTGCGCGGCGCGGATGCGGCGGATGTGGCGATGATCACGTCCTTCGGCTCCTACAAGCTGAGCTATTTCCGCGTCTGGACCGAGGAAATCGAGGCCTCTACCAGCCCGGCGGAGGTGGCGGAACTGCTGCAACTGCGCCCCACCGGCGAGGCGCTGATCTACCCCTCGTCCGCACGGGTCGCCTGACCATGGCCTGCGCCTGACCATCGGTTATTCCGCCAGCAGGGCGTCGATCGCGCGCCCTGCCTCCCCGTCCGCAAAGGCGCGCAGCCGGGTCAGCAACTTCTGCCATTGGCCATAGGCCAGCGCATCGGGAGCCGCATAGGGCCTGCAGGCGGCAAAACTTGCCTCCAGCAGGCTGTCGAAGGTCACGCCGTGATACTGCACGCGTCCCCGGCGCGCCGGGCGCAGGCCGCCTTCGTGGCAAAGCGCGTCGGCAAGGCCCGCATACATCCAGTTCATGCAGTTGATCGCCGTGAACGGATCGTTCACCCCTGGCGACATTGCGCGCGCGATCATCTCGACCAACTGGTCGAGGATGAAGGTCACGTTCTCGGCCTCGGTCGGCGTCGACCCCATCGCGTAACAACTGGTCACGGCGGATATGTCCTCGTCGGACACCTCGCCATCGGAATGGATCACCGCGGCGGCGTCCTGCACGGAGACGAACGCGCCAGTCTCGCGGTGAATGTCGAGCATCCAGTCCTTTTCCTCGGCCAACTCCTTCAGGCGCGCATAGTCCAGTTTCTGGACATAGCCGGGCTGGTTCAGGGTGATCTCGGTGCGGGTCTGACCCGCTTCGCGCCCCTCGACCGCGTCGCCTTCGCGGGCGCGCCGATCGTCGATGACGGCGCGCACATCGCGGCTGAATCGCGCGCCAAGCCCGGCCGAGATATTGGCGACGTTGATGGTTTCCGGGATGTGGTGCACGAAATAGATCATCGTGATGACCCCCGCCAAGGTCAGCACGAAGCCTACCAGCAGGGCGTAATGCGGCACGAACTCGACCACGCCATCCCCGTCGCCGCCCTGCACCGCGCGCAAGACCAGCATCGCATAGACGAAGGTGGAGATCAGGACCCCAAGGCTGACCTGCGTGCCGCGGTCACGCATGAAGTTGCCGATCAGGCGGGGGCCGTAGTTGCCCGAGGCGAAGGTGACCGCCACGATGGTCATCGAGAACATCACCCCCGCCACGCCGATGACGGCCTGCGCGATGACGGTCATGACCGCGCGCGCGCCGTTCACCTGCGTTTCGAGCAGCGCGTCGGGCGCCGCAAAGGGCAAGACATCCGGATTGCGATCGACCCACAACATCGCCTCTGCGAGGCCGATCGCGACGACGACAAATGCCAGCGGCAAGAACCAGTAGCTGGCGCGCAGATCGGCGGCGAGCTTCAGGAGATAGGCGTTGGATCCGAACATATCAGGTCATGTCCCTGGCAAGGTGGCGGGCGCCGAAGCGGTTTCCGCTCAATCGGTTCTTGGCGGCACCGGCACGATCGCGCGGCCCGTGCAATGGCTTGGACTCCCTCGAAACAGTGGCCGAAGGCGAGCCTGACCGGGCGGCAGGGCGGGATGGCAGCCGCACCGCAAAAGAGGGGACCGTATGACCCTCCGCCCCCTCATGTGCCGTCCGACCCATCCTTTGCGATTGCTGAATAATTTTCTTGTGGGGCAGGGAACGAGATCGCCGGTCCGGCGTTTTCTTTCTGATACCGCCGCCCCCCCGGCGGGATCCTGTGGCCGGCGTGGGGGGTTCTTGAATGTCCCTCACCCCTGCGTTGGCCACAACCTCACCAACCGACGCGGCACATTGCCCGGTCACATCAACGGCCGCTGCGGCAGGTCTTCCAAGGTCATGTCGGCCCTTTCGGCCAGGGCCTCCAGATCGCTGACGGTCAGCTTTCCGTCGCTCCAGGTAGCCAGTTGCAATTCCCGCAGACGCGCCAACGTCTTGTTGGTGTGAACCAACGAAAGCCCCAGTGCGTCGGCAAGGTCCTGCTGGCGGTAGGGCAGGGGCATGCTGCGGTTGCGGGCAAGCCCGATGGCCGCGCCGCGCTGCATGATTCGCGTAAGCGACCACGCGACGGCCTGCATGGCCGACCGCTGGCCGATGGCGGCCAAAGCCTCACCCAGGAAATGTTCCTCGACGGCAGACAGCCACGTCACATCGAACGCCCGCTCGGGGCTGGACTTGAAGAAGGTCCAGAATTCCTTGCGGTCGAAAACGCACAACGTCATGGACGAACTCGCCGCAACAGAGTGCTGCATTTCACCCATGACGGCGGCCTGCAAGCCGATGAAATCGCCAGGAAAGATGAAGTTGATGACCTGTCTTCTGCCATCCTCCAGCAATTTGTAGCGCACCCCCATGCCGTGCAGGGCAGTGAATATCTGCGGGCTGTTGGACCCCTCCATCAGAACGGTGGTGCCGGGGTCTATCGTCATTTCGCCGACCTTGAAACGCTCCATGAAGCGCAGGTCTTCCTCAGAAAAGGGGGTGAAGAGAAGGTATTTTCGCAAAGGGCAATTCCTGCATTTTATCGCCATGGGTCAAAAATCGCCTTTTACTATGTCGTGGATTAATGCGGGGCCGTCGGATTTGTTCCATCTGTGTCCTTTGAAAGCAAAAGATCGGGTGCTGCCGCATGTTGCCTACTTTCGTCGTCATCGAGGCCGAGCCCATCATCCGGCAGGATCTGGCCGAGATTCTTGCAACCTGCACAGATGGTGCCTTGGTGGTTGATTTCGCGACTGCCGCCGAAGCGTTGGCGTGGTTTGATCAGGCACCAGCGGCCGATCTGGTCTTTATCGGCTACCTTCTGGACGCGGCCAATCGGGATCGACTGCTGAATCTCGTGACAGCCAGGGGTGCTATTCCTGTTTATGTCGGGAGCACGCCGAAGGTGGGCGAGGCGGAAGGTCGCGCCATGATGCTGGATGTGCCGTTCACCAACAGCTCGGTCCCGGCCCTTGTGCAGCAGTGGCAGCAGTGGCAGCAGCGGGGAACGATTGGCGCCTGAGCGCACCGAGCCTGACGCCTGAGCCGTCAATCGGCCCCGTAAGCCGAGGGGCGAAAGAACGCAGCCCAGAAACAAGGGAACCGGTTGCCCGGGTCCAACGTTTGCTTCCCGTGGCAGGCCGCATCATGGCCGATCAGATCATGGAAGGGACACATCATGTTGTATTGGGCAATCTTGTTTTTTGTCGTCGCCATCGTGGCCGGCGTTTTGGGATTTGGCGGGATCGCGTCGGCATCGGCCGGCATCGCGCAGATTCTGTTCTTCGTCTTCATCGTCTTGTTTGTCGTCGCGCTTCTGGCCCGCGCACTGCGAGGTCGCGCGCCCTGATCGCTGAACAAGTTGACGTTCGCTGTGGGCGCAATGCTCGCGCGAACTCGCACAGATGAGCAAATTTATTTCCCTCCCGAAGGAGCCGAAAATGACCGAATCCCTGAAAATCGTCCCGCAAGCCGACGACGTGAAAACCGGCGTAAAGAATACCGGCGCGCTGGCTGGCGCCCTGACGGACGTTCTGGCCGACACCTACCGCCTGGTGTTCAAGACCCACGCCTATCACTGGAACGTCGAGGGCACGCTGTTTTTCTCGGTCCATAACCTGACCGAGGGCCAATATGAGGAGATGTTCGCCGCCGCCGATGTGCTGGCTGAACGTATCCGCGCCCTGGGCGAGGTGGCACCGTTCCGCCTTGCCGACATTCTGGCGGCGTCGGTGATTTCCGACCCCGAGCAGATGCCCAACGCCGGAGAGATGTGCAGGGACCTTGCCTCGGATCATGAGCGGGTGGCGCATCGCCTGCACGCATTGATCAGGATGGCTGGCGACAACAACGATCCTGTCACGGAAGATCTGGCCACCTCGCGCTCGGCCTTCCACGAGAAAGCGGCGTGGATGCTGCGGGCGCTCGCCAAGAACTGAATGCCGTCAGGAATTGAACGGCCCCGCACGGAATGCGGGGCCGGGATTGATCATACTTTCAGCGTCTCGGTGCTGGAGAAGAACATCGCCTGACTTACCGCCGATTTCACCTGACTCTCGGAATAGGGCTTGGTGATCAGAAAGGCAGGTTCCGGCCGCTCGCCAGTCAGCAGACGTTCTGGGTAGGCGGTGATGAAGATCACCGGGACCGATCCGAAACTGGCCAAAAGATCGTTGACCGCATCGATGCCCGACGAATTATCCGCCAGGTGGATGTCGGCAAGGATCAGGTCGGGCTTGTCGGCCTTGCCCATTTTCACCGCCTCGGCGCGGGTGCGGGCGATGGCGGTGACACGGTGGCCCAGATCGCCCACGATGCTTTCGATGTCCATCGCGATGATCGGCTCGTCCTCGATGATGAGGACACTACCCGCGATGCTGTCGGCCATCTCGTCATGGGCGACACGGACCAGATGCTCGGCCTCGGACTGCTCGATATCCATGATCGTGGCTATGGCGGGGAAGGGGAAGCCCTCGATTGTGTGCAGCAACAGCGCTTCGCGCGTGTTGGCGGTCAACTTGTCGAGATGGGCGCGTGCGGCCTTTTCGATACCGCTTGACACTGGATCGCCCGAAACCTGCCGGCTGCTTGACCAGATGGTATGCAGGATCTTGAACAGCGTGATCTTGGGCGTAGTCCCCTCCATCATCGTCGGATCTTCAAGGATTGCCTCCAGCGTCGCCGCCGCATAGCTGTCGCCGCTGTCTTGCGAGCCTGTCAACGCGCGCGCATAGCGCCGCAGGAACGGCAGTTCGGGACCGATGGCCGATGCCAGATCGACCGGGTTCTTCTCAAGTGCCATTGTCACCTTCCAAATTATTTGAACATCCTTGGGAACAGAACGCGCAGTTATGCGTTTGGTTCCGTCCGCACTGCAGTCGACTACTTTATTTTTTTAACAGGCAACGCATGTCCCATAAGAAAACCGACCCAAAAACCGTGCAACAGATCGATGAGAATCTCAAACGGGTCTTCGATGTTCAGCTTCAACAAGAGCTTCCAGATCGATTAAAGGACCTTCTGGCGCAGCTCAAGGCGCGCGACGCCGGCAAGGATACCGGAGCAGAAAAATGAGCGATACAGATCCGAGGGATCAGCTGGTGGATCATCTGCCGGCCCTGCGAGCTTATGCCATCAACCTGACGCGCAATGTCGCCACGGCGGATGACATGGTGCAGGATACCGTCGTCAAGGCGTGGACGAATATCGACAAGTTTCAACCCGGCACCAACATGCGCGCCTGGCTCTTCACCATATTGCGCAACACGTTCTATTCCAGTCGCCGCAAGACCAACCGCGAGGTGCCGGACGTGGATGGCGCCTTCACCGCGCGCTTGTCGGAAAAGCCTGCCCATGATGGCCGGTTGCAGATGGCGGATTTCCAGAAGGCCTTCGTTCAACTCCCCGACGAACAGCGCGAAACGCTGGTGTTGGTCGGAGCAGCGGGATTTTCCTACGAGGAAGCCGCCGAGATGTGTGGCGTGGCCGTCGGCACCATCAAGAGCCGCGCCAATCGCGGCCGCAAGCGCCTTGCAGAGCTGATGCATCTGACCGAGGATGGCGCCATGGAATTGACGGACAAGGCAACGATCGCGGTAGTGACGGCAGGCGGGTCGAGCGCTTTTTGATGCCCATTCCGCGTCCGATCTCTGGCCGCTTGCGCTTCAGGGTTGCCGCCCTTCTGGCCCTTGCCTTGTTGCCTATCGGTCTTGTCGGCTTGGTCCTGACGCGCGAATTCATGCGCGAGGTCCGCAACGGGGCAGAGCTGAGCCTTGCGGCCATGACCGAGCGGGTGGTGTTCGGCGAGCGCCAGACCCTTGATCGCGCCATCGGCGCGCTGGAGGCGCTGCGGCCCATCGTCGATCGGATCCGGAATAACCCGGAGGTCTGCCGGAACTACCTCCGCGAATACATGAATGCCAACGTTCAATACAGCTTCGTGGGCTTCATTCCGACCTCCCGTATCATGACCTGCTCTTCGGCTGACGATGTCGTGGACCTCACGGACAATGAACGGCTTCTGACACGCAATCAGGCGCCCGCATTCTATATTGACGCGCTGGATCAGCCCTCGGTCAGCGGGCAACCAGTGCTGAACCTGTTGCAACCGGTCTATGATGAGCAGGCCTTCGCCGGATATCTGTCGGTTTCCGTTCCCATTGCAATCCTGACGGACCAACCCGACCGCGAGATCGAGACAGCACCACTTGGCGTAACCTTGTTCAATGCGCAGGGTAATGTTCTGACGGTTCAGGTCACTTCCGACGACCGGACCATGCCGATGCCCCGCGACCTGTCGCTGGTGGAATTGGCCTCGCGACCCAGCGGCGTGTTCGAGGCACGCACCGACGACGGGGAGATGACCATTTTCGTGTCGGTCCCGGTCATCCCAGGTGCGGCCTATGCGCTGGTGGCCTGGCCTCCCTCGGCGCTGGTGGCCAGCACAGGATCCCTGTCGGTCTACACCTCGGTGTTTCCGCTGGTCATGTGGGTCGTGACCTTGCTGGTCACCTTTCTGGCCGTGGACCGACTGGTGGCGCAATATGTCGGCAAGCTCAGCATCCAGATGCGCGATTTCGCCCGCACCCGGAAACTGCCGCGCGAGAACGTCACCGCAGGTGCCGCGTCCGAGTTGCAGGCCTTGGAGACCGCCTTCGTCGACATGGCTTACGCGCTGATCAACGACGAGGCGCGGATGGAAGGGGCCTTGCGGGAAAAGAACGTGCTGCTCAAGGAAGTGCATCACCGGGTCAAGAACAACCTGCAGCTGATTTCATCGATTATGAACATGAACATGCGCTCTGCGCGAAGTCCCGAAACGATCAGCGTCCTGCGCACCCTGCAGGAACGTGTGCTCGGTCTCGCGACGGTGCACCGCAACCTCTATCAGACCGAGAATGTCAGCCGCACCAACGGCGCCGTCCTGCTGCGCGATCTGCTGACGCAGGTGATCGCTGCCGGTTCTGCCCCCGGCTCCGGGATCGAGACGACGATGAATTTCGACGATGTCACCTTGCTGCCGGATCAGGCGGTGCCGCTGTCGATGCTGGCCACCGAACTTGCGACCAACGCCCTCAAGCACCTTGGCACGACAAACGGCGCGCAGCCCTGGATCCATGCCTCGATGGAAAACGACGAAAACGGCCGCGTGGTGTTCGAATTCGCAAATTCCATGGGCGAAGTCACGATGCACCCCGACGGCGAGGAATCCGGGCTTGGCTCCAAGCTGATCCGCGCCTTCGCGATGCAACTGGGTGGTACGATCGAGACGGTCAGGCTGGACGACAGTTACAAGACAATTGTGGAATTCGAGGTCAATGAATTCTCCGCAGACCTGATGGATGCTTGATGATGGCCAATGACATGCACGAAAACAAGGCTCAGGACGTCCAGATCCTGATCACCGCATCGGAGGCCTATCCGGCGCTTGAGCGGTGCTTTCTGGAGGCGAAGTCCACGATCTCCGCCGGGTTTCGCGTGTTCGATCCGCAGACCCACCTGCGTTCGCCCGAGGCGCTGGCGATTGGCCAGACATGGCAGGATCTGGTCGAGCACACCCTGCGCCGGGGCGTCGCGTTTCGCATCGTGTTGACGGATTTCGACCCGGTGGTGCGTCCGTCCCTGCACCGTTCGACCCATCTGGCCGCCGAGGGGCTGCGGCAGGCGGCCGAGCGGTCGGGGCGGCCCGAGTTGCTGACGCTGGTCGTGTCGATGCATGCGGGCCGTGTCGGCATAGCACCGCGCCTGCTGCTGTGGCCCAAGATCATCGGCGAGGTGAAAGCCGAGCTTGCCCGGCTGAACGCCCTGCCCAAGGACCGGGCCGAAGCTGATCTGGCGCTGATGCCGGGCTTTGTCCCCCACATCACCGGGACGCATCCGGACCTTCGCGCGCGGCTGTTGCCAATCCCGCCGCTGGTGCCCGCGACACATCACCAGAAGGTCGCCGTCTTTGACGACGAGGCGCTGTTTGTCGGCGGTCTTGACCTCAACGACCGCCGCTATGACACGCAGGAACACAATCAGCCCGGCGACGAGACATGGGCCGATGTGCAACTGCTGTTGCGCGGTCCCGCAGCCGCCGAGGCGCGGCGACATCTCGAAGAGTTGGATGACGTGATCGGTGCCAAAATGCGGCCAACGCCCGCGCCGAACCTTCTGCGGACCTTGTCGTCCCGCCACCGCTGGCCGGCCTTCCGAATGGCGCCCAAAGTGTTATTGTCACAGGTCGAGCGTGCGCATCTGCGCCATATCGGCCAAGCGCGGTCGCTGATCTACCTCGAGTCGCAATATCTGCGCAGCACGGCCATGGCCAAGGCACTGGCCGCCCGCGCGCGCGAAATGCCCGACCTGCAACTGCTTCTGGTGCTGCCCGCCGCGCCGGAAGAGGTGGCATTCGAGGACGCCACCAAAAGCGACTCGCGATATGGCGAATACATGCAGGCGAAATGCGTGGATCGCGTGATCCGCGCCTTTGGCAAACGCGTGTTCATCATGGCACCGGGCCAGCCGCGGCCGACAAACCAGTCGGGACGCGCCACAGTGGCGGGATCGCCGCTGGTCTATCTGCATTCCAAGGTGTCGGTGTTCGATCAGCAGACGGCGATTGTCTCATCGGCGAACCTCAACGGGCGCAGCCTGAGGTGGGATACCGAAGTGGGGGTCGAACTGACCGAGCCTGCAACCGTTCAGGACCTCTACACCCGCTGCCTGCGCCACTGGCTGCCCGACGATGCCGGGCCGCAATATTTCGATGAAGCGAACCTCGTGGCCAACTGGCGCGCCCTGGCCAAGGAAAACGCCGCAAGTCGACCGGACGAGCGGCAGGGCTTCGTGCTGCCCTATCCCTCGGCCGTCGCCAGAAGGTTCGGACGCAATCTGCCGGGTGTGCCTGAAGAAATGGTCTGAGCGGCGTGACCGCGCTTGATCAGCACCATGGCCCAGACCAGCAGCGGGATAGCCACCACACCGCCGATCGGCCCCCAGATCCACAGCCAGGTCACCAGTGACAGGAACACCAGCAGCGGGTTGACCGACATCTGGCGTCCGACAAGGCTTGGCGTCACAAACTGCCCCTCTATCGCGTTCATGAATACATAAGTCGCCGCCGGCGCGAAGCTGAGCGGTCCATCGAATGCCACCAGCCCCGCCAGCAGCAATCCCACGGCAAAGCCAGCTGGCCCAATGTAGAGCACGTAGTTTAGCAAGAAGGCGCCAAAGCCCCACAGCACCGCATAGGGCATGCCATAAAGCACCAGCATTCCGGTCACCAGCAGGCCAAGGCCCGCGTTGATCAGGGTGATGGTCAGGAAATAGCGCGACACCTCGCGCTCCGCTTCCAGAAGATCGGCAATGCCAAGCGGCACGGCGGGGCTGCCGGCAATCCAGCCATAAACCTCGCGGCGAGACAGCAGGAAAAAGTAGAGCGTCGCGACAAAGACCATGACGGTCGCAACAAAGCCCGGCGCGTAGAACAGCGCGTCCGTCATCGACGGCAGCTCGATGGCCTCGCCCTCATCCGCCACGGGCTGAGCGACTTCGGCGGTCGCTGGGGCTGCGACTTCCGCGGCCACCGCGGCATCGTCGGTCATCGCTTCCGCAACCTCCGCGCTGACATTGTCCAGACCCTGCATCGCACTGCGAATGTTCGTGATGATTTCGCGCACCTCGTCCATTATCTGCGGGGCACGTTCCAGCGCCTCGCTCAGCACCGGTTCCAGCGCGGTGAAAAGCCCGACGATCAGCAGCAGCATGGCGAACAGCGTCAGAAAGGCGCCAGCCGCCGGGGGGGCGCCCAGCCGATCGATCCGGCGCGACAGAGGCGACAGAACGACACCGATGACAAGGGCAAGGACGATGGGTGCCAGCACGCCTGCCCCCACTTTGAAGGCTGCGACGCAGGCAATGAAGGTCAGCAGCCAAAGCGGCAGGGTCAGGGATCGGGCAGGGTTCATGGGACATCCTCTTTTGAATCGAACACCGCCTGAGGGTGATTTGTTCCGGCTGGAACGGAACTTCACCGCTTGCGTGTGCGTTTTGTCACCATGATGAAATCAAGAGGAGACCTGTCATGAACTGGGACCAGATCGAAGGCCAGTGGAAACAGATGAGGGGCCGCGCGAAAGAGCAGTGGGGCAAGATCAGCGACGACGAGCTCGACCAGGTCGGCGGTAACCGCGAGCAGCTGGAAGGCAAGATTCAGGCCGCCTATGGCCGATCCAAGGAAGACGCGCGCCGGGAAGTTGACGACTGGCTGAGCCAGCGCTGACGCCGCACGATAATTGCTTGCCCTTAACGGCGAGAACTGACGGCCAGTTGCCCCGCGCAACTGGCCGTTTTGCGTGGGGTGTTACACGGCTGCAACAGTGTCAACACGTTGCGGTGATTGGGGAAAAAGTTCGGAACCATCCCAGTCAGGAGGGGTTTGCTTCCCGATACCACACCGGAAGGACGACTTATGACAAACGAAATCCTCATTCTGGGCATTGTTGCGCTGGCAATTGCGGCCTGCGTGATCATGGGCGTGACGCGTGGCGATCAATCT
>JBBQHZ010000013.1:0-52576 GCA_038324445.1 Rhodobacterales bacterium
CTGACCAACGAGGCAGGCACCTATGGCACCACCGCCGTCACCGGCGGCGACCTGACGGCTCTGGCGTCGATCAATGGCGCGGCAACGGCCACCAGCGGTGCGCAGGCAGGCCTGAACGCGCAGGTTCAGATCACCGAAGGCTCCGGCACCGGCTTTGCGGCGAACGATACGTTCAGCGTGACGGTCGGCGGCTCTGTCATCACCGTGACACTGGACGGCACGGAAGATGCGGATGGTGTGGTCGCCAAGCTGCAGGGCGAAATCAACGCCCGTGACATCACCGGCATCACCGCAAGCGCGGGTGCCAACGCAGGTGAATTGCTGATCTCCAACACCAACGCCTTCGCCGAGGTCGATGTAACGGTGGCCTCGTCGCTGGCGGATACCGCAGGCTCGGCTGGCGCGAATATCGAGGCGCTGAACGGCACGACGGGTCTGACCTCGACCACCGGCACCATCGCGCAGCGCGCCGAAGCGATCGATTTCAGCGCCGGTGCAAATGTCAGCGAAGGCGACGGCTATGAAGTGACCGTTGCAGGCTCGGCCTTCCGCTACATCGCGGGCAAGGGCGAGACGATGGAAGATGTCGCCCGCGGCCTGAAGACGGCCATTGATTCCAACCCGCCCGCCGGTGTGACCACCAAGGTGCAGCTGGACGAAGACACCGGCGCCTATTCGCTGGCAGTCGACTATGACAATGCCTCGACCACGACCATCGCGTTGAGCGCGTCGACAGGCGGTGAAGCGTCGGGCGGTCTGTTCGGTCTGGACAACATCGATGTCACCACCAACGAGGGGGCGGATTCTGCCCTCGATAACATCGAGACGTTGATCCAGAACTCGATCGACGCGGCGGCTTCCTTCGGTTCGGTGCAGGGCCGGATCGATACGCAGTCCGACTTCGTCGGCAAGCTGATGGATTCGCTGAAGTCCGGGATCGGCACGCTGGTCGATGCCGACATGGAAGAGGCGTCCGCCCGCTTGCAGGCACTGCAGGTGCAGCAGCAGCTGGCCACCCAGTCGCTGTCCATCGCAAACCAGGCGCCCCAGAACATCCTGTCGTTGTTCCGGTAACGTGATCCTCCGCCGGGGCGCATCTCTCGCGCCCCGGCGGACCCCGACACGAAAGGGTTTGCGGATAACCAGACCTCTGATCCGCCGCCTGCGCCCCCCCTGCATGCTCAAGGAGCACCGCCGTGATTTCCACCTCGCTGGCCCAGACCGCCTACGCCGCTTCGGTTACTTCCGTCCGAACCGAGCGTGGCACCGAATACGCCGCCTTTCAGAAAGTGACTGCCGTCCTGAACCGCGCACGACGTGCCGACGCGCCGATGTCCGAACGCGCGCAGGCGCTGCACGATAACCGAAAGCTTTGGACGATCCTCGCCTCGGACCTTGCGGACAACGATAACGGATTGCCGCAATCGCTCCGGGCGCAACTGTTCTACCTCGCCGAATTCTCGCTGCTGCAGTCGCGCAAGGCATTGCACGATCCTGCGGCGCTGCAGGCGCTGGTCGATATCAACACCGCCGTGATGCGCGGCCTCAGCGGACAGGAGTCCCGGAGATGAGTGGACTTGTCTTGAAACTCGGGCCCAAGGAACGGGTCCTCGTGAACGGTGCGGTGATCGAAAACGGCGACCGGCGTACCCGCCTGTCGATCGTGACACCGGGCGCCAATATCCTGCGCCTGCGCGATGCGATCCACCCAGATGAGGTGAACACGCCGGTGCGCCGCGTGTGCTACATCGCGCAACTGGTGCTGTCGGGCGATGCCGATCTGACGGACGCCAAGGCGCAGCTTCTGCGCGGGATGGAGCAATTGAGTCAGGTCTTCATCGACCCCGACAGCCGCGCGCTTCTCTCGCGGGCGACGGAATATCTGGTCGACGAGCAGGTCTATCAGGCGCTCAAATCCCTGCGCGGCCTTCTGGCGCGGGAGGAGCGGTTGATGGCCGCCAGCCGCCAATGAACTTCCAGCCGGTCCTGCCGATCGGGGGCTTCGCGGGGTGGCGCTATCTGCAGACCACTTTGGCGACGCAGCAGGCGCAGTTCGCGCAATCCACCACCCAGGCGGCGGACCGGGCCTATTTCCGCGAAAACATCGCCTCGGTCACGTCGGCCGAGGAGCTGGTGTCGGACTTTCGCTTGCTGCGCGTGGCGCTTGGCGCCTACGGGCTGCAGGACGATCTGCCCAACAAGGCCTTCATCCAGCAGGTGCTGGAGCAAGGCACCACCGATGATGGGGCGCTGGCCAACCGGTTGGCGGACAAAAGCTATCAGGCGCTGGCCGAGGCGTTCAATTTCAGCGGCCGGACGGACGCCAAGGCACCCAGCAAGCTGGACGGGTTGAACCGCGCCTTTGATGACGAGCGCTACTTCCGCGATACCGTGACCAACATGCAGACGGTGGATGACCTGCTCGACGATGGGCGCGCCCTGCGCGTGGCGCTGGCGGCCTTCGATCTGACCGACGACCTGCCCGACCGTGCCTTCCTGAAGGACCTGTTCGAGGGCGGCACCAGCAGCCCGGATGCCTTGGCCAACCGCCTCGACAACCCGAAATACGCCGAATTGGTCGAGGCCTTCGGTTTCACGCCGGACGGAAAATCCCGCACCGGCGAGCCGGCCTTTGCATCGGACCTTCTGGTGGGCCTCGACCGCAAGGCATTCGCCCGGGAGTTGCAGGCGACCGAAGGCACCTATCAGGCCTCGGTCACCGCATTGCAGACATTGTCAGAGATCGCCACATCGGGGGTCGATGACCGGCGGGCCTGGGTGCAGGTGGCGACCGATCCCGATTTGCGCGACGTCTTCGTCGCCGCCTTCGGACAGACGCGCGGCTTTGACCGGCTGAGTCTTGAGCAACAGATATCGACCCTGCGCGAGGGCGCGCAAGCCGCCTTCGGGGATGCCGACGTCGCCCAGTTCGCCGATTCCACCCGGATCGACGAGCTTTTGTCGACCTATTCCGAGGCGGTCGCGTTCGAGGAGGAGATGTTCTCGGCGGTCGAGAAACCAGGCTTTGCCGACAAGGTGCTCGAGCGATTCAATGAGCAGCAATTCGAACTGGCAGTGGGCGAGCGCGACAGCGACATGCGCCTAGCGCTGAACCTGTCGCGTGAATTGCCGGAAATTGCCGCGCGGGGCACCTCGGACAACACGGCATGGCTGACGATCCTGGGAACGCCGCCGCTGCGAAGCGTGTTCCAGACGGCTTTCGCCATGCCCGATGCGATCGGGACGCTGGATCTCGACCAGCAGCTGACGGAATTTCGGAATGCCGCCGACCGGGTGTTCGGGGATTCGCGGGTCAGCCAGTTCACCGATCCCGAGATGATCGACGACCTGATCCGGGCTTTCACGCTGCAATCGCAGGTGGCGGCGTCGCCGTCCTCGCTGACGCGCGGGGCCTCGGCGATCACCTTGTTGCAGAACCTTGCCTGAGCGCCCGGCCTGATCGGCACGCAGCCCTAGCGTTGCGACTTGCCTAGCGTTGCGACTTGCCTAGCGCTGCGACTCGCCTAGCGTTGCGATTTGAGCGTGTCGGCGGGGGCCAACACGGCGCGGAGCTTGTCGAAACTTTGGGCGATATCGGGCGCCGCCCGCGTGCCAATGAAGGCGTCGAGCGCGCCCCAGATCTTGACCGCGCCATCCGTGACCGGATCGGACCCCGGCGAATAGAGACCCGCCTGAAGCATCATTTCGGCGCGGTCATAGGCGCCCAGCAGGTGACGCGCGCGGGCGATGATCTTGTTCTCCTCCTCCCGTGCGGCATTGGGCAGGGAGCGGCTGACCGACCGCAGCAGGTCGATGGCAGGAAAACGCCCCCGCTCGGCAATCTCGCGCGACAGGACGACGTGGCCATCCAGCGTGCCACGCATCACGTCGGCCACCGGCCCCTCCATATCCGAGCCCGCGACAAGAACCGAGAAGATCGCCGTGATGTCGCCCTGACTGCCGACACCCGGCCCGGCGCGTTCGGTCAGTGCCATGATGCTTTGCGCCATCGAGGCGGGAAAGCCGTTGGGGCCGAACGGCTCGCCCCCGGCGGCGGCGACATCGCGCTGCGCCTCAGCAAAGCGGGTGATCGAATCGGCCAGAACCAACACGTTGCGGCCCTGATCGCGGAAATATTCGGCGACGGCCATCGTTGCATGGGCGGCGCGGGCGCGCGTCAGGGCAGGGCGATCCGACGTGGCCGCGATGACGACGGCGCGCGCGAGCCCTTCCGGCCCCAACGTCTCGGCCACGAAATCGCGCACCTCGCGCCCGCGCTCGCCGATCAGGCCGATGACCACGACATCGGCGGTCATCCCTTCGGCGAGGGCGGCGATCAGGCGGGATTTGCCGACGCCGGAGCCGGCGAACAGGCCCACCCTCTGGCCGCGCACGATGGGGAGAAGCGTATCAAACACGGCGAACCCGGTGCGGAGGCGCTGCCCGAGGCCGCGCCGCGCGGCGGGCGGCGGCGGCGGCGCCAGCAGCGGATAGGCCCGCACGCCGGGCATCAGCGCGCGGCCATCCATCGGCTGCCCGTCCGGGTCGATCACGCGCCCGAGCCAGCTGTTGTGCGGCGACAGCGTCGGCGGGCCCAGATGCGTGACGGCCCCCCCAAGGCGCAGCCCGTCGGCGGGCCCCTCGGGCAGAACGCGGGCGCGACCCGATTCGACGCCGAGGATCTCACCCATCAGGTCGCCCCCCAGCCGCACCCGGTCGCCCAGGGCGGCAACCCGGTCGAGGCCCGAGATCGACACGCAATCGCGCCCCAGCGCGATGATCTGCCCCACGGCCTGCGCCGTTTTTATGCCCCGCAACTGGGCGCGCAGCAGGTCGAAGGCGTCGGGGGATGTCATGGCGGGTTCTCCGGACCAAATCGGCGCAACACGGCGCCTCGGATACGGAATGTAAAGGAATCTGTCTTAAGCCTTCGTGTAGCCGAGATGGGAGAAACCCTGATGTTTGATGGCCTAGAGATCTTTCAACTGGCGGGCGCGCAGGCCCGTCACGCCGCCGCCAGACAGGCCGTGGTGGCGCAGAATATCGCGAACTCCGACACACCGGGTTACCGTGCCCAGGACGTGGCCGACTTCGCGGAGACGTGGCGCGCCATGAGTGCCGAAAACCGCTCCGGTCACGGTGAGTTGCCGATGCGCGTGATCGACGCGGGCGGCATCGCCTCACCCAACGGCAACTCCGTCTCGCTGGAATTCGAGATGTTGCGCGGGATCGAGGCGCAGCGCGCCCATTCGCGCGCTTTGCAGATCTATGGCTCGGCCATGTCGATCCTGCGCACCAGCATCGGGCGATAGACCATGACCGATTTCACCAACGCCCTCACCGTCGCCGCATCGGGCATGCGTGCCCAGGCGCAACGCCTGACCCATGTGTCCGAAAACATCGCCAATGCCGACACCCCCGGCTACCACCGCAAGATCACCAGTTTCGAGGCGGAGCGGGGCATGGGCGCCGTTGAAGGCACCGTGCAGCCCGGCCCCGTGCGGCTGGACCAGACCGCCCTGCCGCAGATCCACGACCCCTCCCATCCGATGGCCGATGCCAGCGGCAATTATGACGGCTCCAACGTCGATCTGGTGATCGAGTTGGCCGACGCGCGCGAGGCGCAACGCTCGTACGAGGCGAATTTGCGGATCTTCGACCAGATCCGTCAGATGTCGTCGTCCCTGAATGACCTGCTACGCCGATAAACCCCCGTAAATCTGAGGAGAATCCCGGATGGATATTCGCCAATCATTGGCCGCTGCGGCCTATGCACAACCCCAGCTGACCCTTGCCGCGCCGCCCACCGAAGGGGCGGGCAATGCGTTCATCAACGCCATTTCCAGCTTTGCCGATACTGTCGCTCAAGGCGAAATGCAGGCGCGCGCCGCAATGACCTCGGGCGCCGATCCGCACTCGCTTGTGACGGCGCTTGCGCAGACCGAACTGGCGGTGGAAACCGCCGTCACGATCCGCGACCGCGTCGTGGAAGCCTATCAGGAAATCCTGCGGATGCCGGTGTGACCGATGGACGAGATGGTGTTTTTCGACACGTTGCGCCAGGGCCTGTGGGTTGCTGTCGTGGTATCCACGCCGATCCTGGCGGCGGCGCTGATTTCGGGCGTGATCGTGGGCCTCTTCCAGGCATTGACGAGCGTTCAGGAAATGACGCTGACCTTCGTGCCGAAACTTGCCGCGATCCTGGTGGTTTTTTGGGCCTCGATGGGGTTCATGACCCAATCGCTGACATCCTATTTCGCCGATACGCTCATTCCGATCATTGCGGGGATGTGAGACATGGACAACCCCGGATACACCTCGCTTACCCGCCTGTCGGGCCTGATGCGCGAGATGCAGGTGGTGGCCAACAACATCGCCAACATCTCGACCACGGGATTTCGCACGGAAGGCGTGATCTTTGCCGAGCACATCGCCGAGACGGGCCGCAACGAGCCGTCGCTGAGCATGGGAACGGCCGTTGGCCGCTCTATCTCGGGGCAGCAAGGCGCCTTGCAGCGCACCGGCGGCGAGTTCGATTTCGCCATCGAGGGGGAAGGCTACTTCCTGATCGATACCCCGCAGGGCGAGGCGCTGACCCGCGCCGGGGCCTTCATCCGCAACGAGGTGGGCGAGATGGTCACGCCCGATGGCTTTCGCCTGCTGGATGCCGGGGGCGCGCCGGTGTTCGTGCCGCCGACGGCGACGTCGATGGCGCTGGCGCCCGATGGCACGATCTCGGTCGATGGCCAACCGCTCACCGTGGTGGGCCTTGTCGTCCCCAACGATCCGCTGGAATTGAGCCGCGTCGCCGGCACCGCCTTCACCGTGCAAAGCGGCTACTCCCCCGCCGAAAACACCCGCGTGCTGCAGGGCTATCTGGAGGCATCCAATGTCGATCCGGTCCTGCAGGTCGCCCGCATGATCGAGGTGCAGCGCGCCTACGAACTCGGCCAAAGCTTCATGGACGCGGAAGACACCCGCATCCGCGACTTCCTGCGCACCGCCGGCCAGCGCAGCTGATCCTGAAAGGATACGAAGATGAGAGCCCTTGATATCGCCGCCACCGGCATGAGCGCGCAGCAGATGCGCGTCGACGTGATCTCGAACAACATCGCCAACATGTCGACCACCGGCTACAGCCCCCGCCGCGCCGATTTCGCCGATCTGCATTACCAGCAGATGACGCGGGCAGGCGCGATCAACGCCGCCGACGGAACGGTGGTGCCGGCTGGCGTCCAGTTGGGCTTGGGCGTGCGCCCGGCCGCCGTGACAGTGACGTGGGAACAAGGCTCGTTGCAGGCGACGGGCGGCGATCTGGACATCGCCATCGAAGGGCGCGGCTATCTGGAAGTGACCCTGCCCAGCGGCGAGACAGCCTATACCCGCGATGGCGCGCTGCAGCGCACCGGCGACGGCCTGATCGTCACCGCAGACGGGTTCGAGGTGAACCCAGGCATCACCATCCCGACGGATGCGCGCGACCTGACGATCAACGCCGATGGCGAGATCTACGTCTATTTCGCCGGTGATCCGCAGCCGCAACTGCTGGGGCAACTCATTCTGTCGGGCTTCTCCAACGATAACGGGCTGGAGGCGATCGGATCGAACCTCTTCATCGAAACCGGCGCCTCCGGCCCGCCGCTGGCCGCGCAGCCGGGGCAGGACGGGCTTGGCACCTTGCGTCAAGGCTATGTCGAGCAATCCTCGGTCGATGCCGTGCGCGAGATCACCGGCCTGATCGAGGCGCAGCGCGGCTACGAGTTGAATGCCAAGGTAATGACCGCCGCCGACCAGATGCTTGGCGCAACCACGCAGGTGCGGTGATGCGATTTGTCTTGATTGCGCTGGCGCTGGCCACACCCGCCGCCGCCCAGGAAACCGTGGTGGCGGCAGGCACCATTCGCGGCGCCACCTTGATCGGCCCTGCAGATGTCGCCGTGATCGAGGGCGCCACCCCCGGCGCCCTGTCGGATATGGCCGACGCGATCGGGATGGAGGCGCGCATCAACCTCTATCCCGGCCGCCCGATCCGCGCCGGCGACCTGCGCCCCCCCGCCATTGTGGAGCGCAACGAGATTGTCTCGATCCGCTATGAATATGGCGGTCTGCTTATCCTGACAGAAGGCCGCGCGATGGACCGCGCCGCCCTGGGCGAGGCGCTGCGCGTCACGAACCTCGCCTCCCGCCAAACCGTTACCGCCACGGCCACCGCGCCCGGCCTTGTCACCGTTGGACCCACTCGATGAACGATTCCTTCCGCACCTGTGTGATCCTGATCGCCACTCTTCTCAGCCTGTCTGCCTGCTCCCGTCTGGCGCAGGTCGGGCGCGCGCCCGAGCTGACCTCGCCCGCCGCCGGGAACGAGGTTTTCGCGATGAATGTCGGCGCCATCCCCGATGGCGGCGACTTGCCCGACCGGGCCGTGGGCGCGTCGCTGTGGACGGCGGGCCGCGCGTCCCTGCTGGGCGACCGACGCGCCGGAAGCCGGGGCGATATCCTGACCGTGGTGATCGAGATCGATGACAGCGCCGAATTCCAGAATTCGTCCGATCGCGAACGCACCGGGTCCGAGACGATGGGCATCCCGAACCTGTTCGGACTGCCGCAACGGGCCGATGGCCTGCTGTCGGGAGGCGGCTCGCTTGCCGATGCGGTAGAGTTCGACAGCACCAGCCGGTCCTCGGGCGATGGCTCGATCCGGCGCAACGAACAACTGACCCTGCGGGTGGCCGCGACCGTGACGGAGGTGCTGCAAAACGGTGTTCTGCGCATCGAAGGCAGCCAGGAAGTGCGCGTCAACAACGAGGTGCGCGAGCTGCTGGTGACCGGCTATGTCCGCCCCGAGGATATCTCGCGCCAGAATTCCATCGAATATGACCGCATCGCCGCGGCACGGATCTCGTATGGCGGGCGAGGGCTGATCACGGACGTGCAGCGCCCGCGCTACGGCCAGGAAGTCGTCGATGCAATCTTGCCGTTCTGATCTGAAAGGATCCCCCCGATGATGCGTTTTCTCCTTCCTGTTGTGCTGCTGCTGCTGGGCGTCGGCGGTGGCGTTGGTGCGGGCCTGATGCTGGGCGGGGATGCCCCTGCGGCCGACCCGGCCGAGGGGGGCGACGTGGCCGGTGAAGAACCAGCCGCCGATGCGGCGGCGGAAGAAGGCCATGGGGAAGACGCAGCAGCCGCCGATGAGGGCCACGGCGATGCGGCGGCGGATGATGGCCATGGCGGCGAAGGCGACGGAACGCCGGAGCCGGGATCAACCACCCCGTCGGGGTCCGGCACGGAATTCGTGCGCCTCAACAATCAGTTCGTTGTGCCGATCGTGCGCAACGGCTCGGTCCGGTCGCTGGTGGTTCTGGCGCTCGAGGTCGAGGTCGGCATCGGAGAGGGCGGCGCGGTGTTCGACCGGGAACCGCGCCTGCGCGACAGCTTTCTGCGGGTGATGTTTGCCCATGCCAATGCCGGCGGCTTCGACGGCACCTTCACCGAGGCCGCTGCGATGGAACCGTTGCGCGAAGCCCTGCGCGAGGCGGCCCAAGGCGTGGTCGGCACGGTCACGGTCCACGACGTGCTGATCACGGACATTACCCGCCAGGACGCCTGAGCGATCTGCGTCAGGCTGACGGACCGCGGCGCGCCTTTTGCTCTGCCGCTTTTGCCTGTTTGTCGATCAGCGCCCCAAGGGCCTGATCCCGCCCCACGGCCTGCGCCGCCGCCTTGCGCGCCATCTCCAGCCTGACGCGCGCCGCGGCAAGTTCCGACAGCGCCGCGGCCTGCCGGATCCGCAGCCGTTCCGCCTGCGCCAGCATGGTGCCCGCAATCGACGGATCGCCAGTGGCCATCGACAGCCGCGCGCGGTGCAGGGCGATCTCGGCGATGCGCGCCTCGATCGCGTGCATCTGCTCGGTCGCCTTGGCCACGGGCAGCATCGCCCGGTCCGCCATCACGCCCGCGATCCGCTGCAATTGCGCCAGCCGCTTGTCCGGACCCTTCATCGCGCCGCCCGCACCTTGGCGCGCATCAGGTCCGCGAAGCGGATGGCGGCCGCGACGGCGCGATACTGGTCGGGCAGGATCGGCTGCCCGATCTCGATGCTCGCATGCAGAAGCCGCGCGGTGGGCGGATCGGAATAGACCGGCACGCCGCCCTCCGCCGCCGCCACGCGGATCCGCCGCGCCACCTCGTCCACGCCCTTGGCAACGCAGATCGGCACGCCGCCGCCCAGGCGATCCCATTTCAGCGCCACGGCGTAATGTGTCGGGTTCACCAGAACCACATCCGCGCTGCCGACATCCGCGATCATCTGGTTCATCGCCAGCTCATACCCGCGCTGGCGACGCGCCTGTTTCATGTACGGATCGCCCTCGGAGCTTTTGGCTTCGTCCACCATCTCCTGCCGGGACATGCGGTTGCGGAGTTGAAGCTGACTCCATTCCCAGAACCAGTCGACCACCCCGATCACGCCGGTCATCCCCGCCACGACGATCAGGAAATCGAGCGACAGGCGCCCCAGCAATTCCAGCACCTGACCGGGCGTGGCGTAGAGCGAGGCAAGGATGGTTTCGGCGCGCGCGGCGAGGTAGAGGGCAAGGAAGATCGCCACAAGGCCAAGCTTGACGGCGGATTTGGCGAACTGGAACATGCCTTGCGCGCCGAACTTCTGCTTGGCATTCTCGAACGGCGACAGGCGGTTCAATTTCGGGGCGAGCTTCGAGGGGGTGAACAACAGCGCCCGCTGCGCGATCAGCGCGACGAGCAGCAGGCCGGCTGGGATCATCACCACGGCCCCCGTCGCCAGCAGCGAGCCCGCCAGCAGTCCGACCGCCGGACCATCGCCCCCGGGGCCAAGCATCAGAGGGGCCAGAACCTCGGCCCGGCCGAGGGTCATCTGGGTCAACAAGCCGAGGTTCTGCATCATCCAGGGCGCCAGAATGAAGCCCGACAAGAGGAAACCGCCATAGATCACGGCGGTATTCAGGTCGGCGGAGCGGACGATCTCGCCCTTTTCGCGCGCATCTTCCAGCTTCTTGGGCGACGCGTCATATGGCTTGTCGCCCGGACTTTGGTCGTCACTCATCAGCGCATGCCAAAGGGATCGGCCAGCGCACCCTCGAACGCGGTCAGCCAGACGGGAAGGATGAAGGGCGTCGCCACCAGCAGCAGGACCAGCCCGCCCCAGGTGATCGCAGGCGCGCCGACAAAGGACACCATCAGCTGCGGCATCGCCTTGTTGATGACGCCGAGCGCCACGTTGTAGAGCAGCGATGCGATCATGAACGGGGCTGACAGGGAGAACGCCAGCGAGAAACTGGCGGTGACCTGCGCCACGCCCCACCCGGCCAGATCGCGCGGTCCGGGGAGATCGCCGAAGGGCAGGATAGCGTAGGAGCGCAGGAAAGTCCCGACCAGATGCACATGCAGCCCCGAGATGACTGCCAGCGTCACGCCCCCCAGCATCAGGATCGCCCCGATCGCAGGCAGCGGATCGGGCGAGGCGCCGCCCATGATCTGGCTGAGCGAGGTCGATTGCGCCGCAATCGTGCCGGCGATCTGCAGCGCGTGGACCAGAAACCGCAGCGCAAGGCCAAGGATCAGGCCGGCCATCGCCTCGGAAAAGAACGCACCGATGGGGGGCATCACGCCGGTGACGGCAATTTGCGGCAGCAAGGCGGGCGTCAGGAAAACCGTGAAGGCCAAGGCCGCGCCAAGCCGGATGCGCACCGGGATCATCTGATCGCCAAGGCCCGGCAACACGATGAAACAGGCGCCGACCCGCAGGAAGATGGCGATGGCGGTGCCCAGCCACAACTGTGACAGGCCAAGGATCTGCGCCAGGAGGTCGGTCACGGCGAGGCCATGCCGACTAGGGCAGGCTTGGCCTCCAGCCCGATTTCCTCGAACGAGAAGACCGGGTTGGGAATGCCGCGCGCGATCATGACCGTGCGCAGGAAGCGCCGCCGCATGGACGAGGTGACCACCGCCGGATAGGTGCCCTTTTCGCCCGCGCTTGCCACCTTCTCGGAGATCGAGCGGGCGAGCGCGTTGAACTCCTCCGGCGGAAGCGCGATCTCGGGCAGTCCGTGGTCGCCGCCGATCTGGTAGCGCATGAAGATGTCTTCCCACTCGCTGGACAACTGGATCAGCGGCAGGGTGCCGTCGCTGCGCTTCATCTCGGCGACCAGCTGGAAACCAAGGCGCTGCCGGACATGTTCACAGATCAGTTCGGGCTGAGTGGTGCTGCCACGCGATTCCGCGATGGCCTCGAGGATCAGGGGCAGGTTGCGGATCGAGACTTGCTCGGCCAGCAACAGGCGCAGGATCGCGTGCAAGAGGTCGAGCGGCACCTTGTCCGGCACCAACTCGTTCAGCAGGCGGCGGTTCTGTTCCGACCGCGTGCTGTCCGACAAGGTAACGAAGGCATCGAGCTGGCGCTGCAGCGTCTTGAACGTCATCAAGCGCGACAGGTTGCGCTTGAGCACCTCAAGCAAGTGGGTGGCCAGAACCTCGGACGGGGTGACGACCGTCATGCCCGACAAGGCGGCGCGCTCACGCTCCATCGGGTCGATCCAGCGCGCGGGCGCGCCGTAGACCGGCTCGGACGTGTCCTTTCCAGCGGGAAGGTCGATAGCACCATCCTGCGTCAGCATCAGGACGCGCGATGGCTCCAGTGTCGCCGTCGCGTGCTCGACCCCCAGAAGGCGGATCGAATAGGTGCCGGGCGGCAGGTCGCCCCGGTCGGTCAGGCGCATTTCGGGCAATATCACCCCGAAGGCGCGGGCCACATGCTCGCGCATGTTCTTGATCCGCGCGTCAAGGCCGGTGGCAGGATCAAGCGCCAGGCTGACCAGATCAGGGGAAAACTCGACATGGATGTCGTCGACATCGAGGAGATCGCCGGTGGTTTCCTTCGGGGCCTCCAGCGCCTTGGCCTCGGGCGTGTCGCGTTCCAGCTTCTCGGCGGCGAGCGTTTTGGAGCGCCAGTAGGCGGCGGACCCGAGGCCGATCGCCCCCAGCATGAAGGGCACCATCGGCAGGCCCGGCACCAACGCGAAGATCCCCATCAGGAGCGCCACGGTGCCCAGCGCCGAGGGGTGCCTGCCAAGCTGCGACAGCAGCGCCGTGTCGGACGAACCGGTGGCCCCGCCGCGTGCCAAGAGCAGCGCCGAGGCGATGGAGATGATGACGGCAGGGATCTGGCTGGTCAGACCGTCGCCGATGGTCAGGATCGTATAGGTCTCGAACGCCTGTCCGATCGGCATGCCATGCATCGTGGTGCCGATTATCAGGCCCACGACAAGGTTCAGCATGGTGATTAGAAGGCCCGCAACCGCATCGCCCTTGACGAATTTCGACGCGCCGTCGAGCGAGCCGAAGAAGGTGGTTTCCGCCTGCTCCTTCTCGCGCCGGGCCTTCGCCTCGGCATGGTCGATGGCGCCTGCCGCCATGTCGCTGTCAATGGCCAATTGCTTGCCAGGCATCGCGTCCAGCGCGAACCGCGCGCCGACTTCGGCCATCCGCGCGGCACCCTTGTTGATGACCAGAAAATTCACGATCAGCAGCACGCCGAAGATGACGAGGCCCATCACGACCGATCCGTCGATGACGAACATCGCAAAGCCCTCGATCACGGTGCCCGCAGCGTCGGTGCCGGTATGGCCTTGCCCGATGATCAGTTTCGTCGACGACACGTTGAGCGAGAGGCGCAGCATCAGCGACGCCAGGAGAACCGTCGGAAAGGCCGAGAAATCGAGCGGCCGCTCGACGAAAAGCGTGACGGTGAAGATCAGGATCGCCAGCCCGAACGATGCCGCAAGCCCGAGGTCGAGGATGAAGGATGGCACCGGCAGGATCATCATGATGATGACCGCCATCAGGGCCAGCGCGAAGAGGATCGTCGGCTGGAATAGCGCCTTGGCGGTGATCATGGGCGGTCCCCGAACAGCGGCAGCGCCGGTCTCATGCCGAGAAGGGGTGCGGCCCCCTGTGAGCTGAGCCCACCGGCGCGGGTCAGCAGGGAAGGACGTGCTTCAAGGGACAGGGGCGACGGGCCGGTCACGCGCGGGCGGGCAGCGCGGCCTTGCGGGGCGCCGGCATCGGGCAGGTCGGCGCGGACGTCGCGATATCGCGCGATGTAGCGCTCGGCATAGTCCGGCGTGCGGGAGTGGTAGGCGGCGACGGCGGCATCCCAGTCGCCGAGTTCCGCGAACAGCCGCTGCAGGAACCGCGCGGCATAAAGGGCATTGCGTTCCGGGTCGATCATGTCGCGCAGGCTGGCGAAGCCGTCGGCATGCCATTGGTGGTTGAGCTGGAAGCATCCGATATCGACGTTGCGGCGACCGCTGGCCAGGATCGCCTCGACATGGCGCAGGGCCTCGTCCGCGGTGTCGAACCACGCACCCTCGCCGGCGGCATTGGCCGACCACGGCCACGGCGCAAAAATGCCATCGACGCTGCGCCCGGTTTCGACCCGGGTAATGGCGCGCAGGATGTCGTAGGGCACATCCTCGCTGGCCGAGGCCGCGAAGGCGGCGCGGTCGCAAAGCGCGGCGATGTCGACGTCGCTGGCATGGGCTTGCGGCACTGGGCCGCAAAGTAGCGCCGCAAGAAGCGCTGAAGCGAGGGTCGAAAAGGTGGCTCGGGTGCGCATTCTGCGGTGTCCGATTTCAAGAGGGTTGGGTCAGGGAAGTGCGGGACGGGCCAGAAGGTCGGCGACGGCGGCGCGCAGGGCGCGGCTGTCGGTGACGGTTGCGGACAGGGCATCGAGGTCGGGCGCAGATGGATCCGCGATGGGCGCTGGCGCGGTTTCATCCGGGGCGGGTGCTGGCCCGGTTTCATCCGTGGCGGGCTCTGGCGCGTTGGCCGCGTCGAGGGCCGCCATGCGCGCCGCGATGTCGGCATGAGGGCCATCGGCGCCCTCCGCGACAAGGGTCCAATCGCCGTCTCTCCACGCTGTGGCGAGGTCGTCTTGAGGCTCTGCCACTGGGGCGTCCGGTGCGGGCAGGATCAGGGGTTGGCGCACGTCGCGCAGGATCTGCGCGGCCTCCAGCAGGCCCTCCGCCCGCAAGGCGGCAATGGCCTGCACCTGGATGCGCCCGGCGGCAGAGCCTTCCGGCCGCCAGGCGGCGCCATGGGTATAAGCGAGAATGACCAGTGCGGCGGTATCTCCCACCGCAACCCGCTCCGCGATCAGATCGGTCAGGGCACGTGCGCGTACCGCGCCTTCCCGCGCCGGATAGTCGAGCATTCCGAGCGCCCGGTCGATCTGACCCAGGGCCGCGTGCGCAAGCAGGACCTCGTGCCAGAGGGAGGCGGTTTCCGGACCGTCGCCAACTTCGCGCAGCAGCGCTTCTGCGGCGACGACGCGCGCCGCTTCGGGCAGCTGGCCGATGCTTCGGTCGAAGGCCAAGGCATGCGCCATGGCCGAAACGGGATCGCCCCCGTCGTCGCGCAATGTCTCGGCAAGGGAAAGGCGGGTTTCCTCGTCACTCGTCGCGGGCGCGATCCCGAGGTCGAAATCCAGACGACCCAGCGTCGCCGGATCGATCCGCCCGCCCCGCTGCAGCGCATCGCGAATGTTGCGGGCGGTGCTGTCGTGGCCGTCGGCAGCCAGTTGCCGGGCGAGGCGCGGCCCCATCAGGTCGCGCAGGCCAGACGGCAATTCGCCGTAGGCGCGCTGCAGGGTGGCGGTATCGTCCTCGCCAAGCTCACCCCGAACCGCGCCCGCCATGTAGCGCCACAGCAACTCGCCCGGTGAGCAGGCCTCCGGCGTCTCGATGGCTGGAAAAGGCGCGGTTTCCGCACCGTCGACCATTGCCGCGATGGAGCGCAGATCCTCCGATGCCCCGTCAATCGCGCCGACCGCGTCGATCTGATCGAGCCAGTAGAGCGCTTCCGCGCCGAAGCCGTAATAGAGGTAGTGCCGAACCAAGGCTGTGGCATTCTCGGGGGACAGCACATCGCGCTCGTCGTAGAGCGCGAGTTGCAACGCGCCGAGTTCCTGGTCGAACCCGTTGCCCGACGCCCAGTCGCGGACGTCGAACGGGGTGCCCTGGCAGCCGGTTTCATCCCTCGGCGGGCCGATCGGCAGGGTCAACTGAAGCGCCGCATCAAGGCCGGTTTCCGCCCGGATCGGCAGGGGACCCGCGGGAAACCCGGTTTCGGCAGGACCGCCGGGCTCGTCGGGGATATGGGGGGCATCTGCCGTCTCAGCGGCAGCCAGATCCGTCCCGGCATGGGGCGCAGGATCGGGCGTCGCGATGGCGGCTGGGGCCGGGGCAGAGGCCGGCGCGGGATCGCCAAGCGTCATCGGTTGCCCGAGCGACGCGTCGAGCAGCCCCGACGCCGCGGCGCGCGCCAATTGCTCGGCCATGATTTCGGCCGCTTCCGCCAGCCGCGGGTTTGGACTGGCGTCAGGGGCAGGCGTCTGCGGTTCTGCCAAGGGGACGAAGAGGCCGGCCGCAGCTTCGGGCAGGGGATTTATCGCGGGCAATCCCGAGGGCGCGGCAAGAAGGTCGGCCAGATCGGGCAAGGCAGCGGCAGCCGCCGCGCGCGTCGCGTCCAATTCGGGGGATGCGGGTTCAGGTTGTGGCGCGTTCGGGTCGGGATCGGTAATGTCGATCACCAGGAAGCGATCCTGATACCGGGACGCTGTCACGCCGCACGCGCAGGCTAGCGCAAGGGCAAGGCTATCGTCGCCGGTCAGGTCAGACAGCCGCGTGCGCTGGATCAGGTCGAAGCTGCGCGAGACGTCGAAGCGGTCGATGGGCGGCGATATGCTCAGCGTCCATTCGGTGTCGGATTGCGCCTCCAACTCCCACTCGCGGTCCGCGCCGATGGACAGAACCAGCCGCGTGAAGCCGGGGTGATCGCCGCTTTGCACGGCGACGGTCTGCGCCGTTGCGGGGGCCGCGAACGCCAGCAGGACTGCCAGAAACCCCGCCCTCATGCGGCCTGCTTCAGACCACGCAGGGCCTCTTCCAGATCGTTGAATGCCGGGCGCACATGATGCGGTGCGTTCTGGCGACCGACCTCGATGCAGATATTGGTGGCGTGGTTGTGCAGATTGGCGATCAGCACCTCGCGGATCATCAGGTAGAACTGATGGTCATCCTCGATCACGGTCTTCATCTTCACCGCAAACGGCCCGACGAAGCCATAGGCGATGAACACGCCCAGAAACGTCCCCACCAGCGCGCCGCCGATCAGGCCACCCAGAACCTCGGGCGGCTGGTCGATGGAGCCCATGGTCTTGATCACGCCCAGAACCGCCGCGACGATACCCAGGGCAGGCAGGCCGTCGGCCACCGTCTGCATCGCGTGGCTGCCATGCATTTGGTGATGCACGTTTTGTTCCAGCCGCTTGTCCAGCACCTCTTCCACCTGATGCGGGTCGTTATAGTTCATCGCGGCGGATCGCATCGTGTCGCAAATCAACTCGACCGCCTCGTGATCCTTGAGGATCTTGGGGTAGCGACCGAAAATCTCGGAGCCTTCGGGGTTCTCGATATGCTCTTCCACCGCCACGGCATTCTGGCGTTGCAGGCGGATCAGTTCGAACAGCAGGCACAGCAGGTCGCGGTAATCCGCGTCCTTCCATGTCGGCCCCTTGAACACGCGCTTCAGGCCGCTGAGCGTGGCCTTGATCGTGCCCTTGTCGTTCGAGATCAGGAACGCGCCAAGGGCAGCCCCCATAATCATCATCATCTCGAACGGCAACGCCTTGATGATGATGCCGAACTTGCCGCCCGCCAGCTTGTAGCCGCCGAAGACCATGCCCAGCACAACAACGATTCCAACGATTCCAAGCATTGCGGGTTCTCCTGCGCTGGGATGAGTGGTGGCAGTGAAGTCTTAAGATCAGGTGTCCGGCGCCGTGCCATCGGCGGCCTCGGCGGCCGGTGCGTCCAGGGTCGGGGCGGCCGCGTTTCGGGTGGCGATCACGACCGAGATTGCATAGGCCGTCGCGGGGTCGAGTTCCGACATCACATCGGCGCTTGCGGCGGGGGTCATGCGGGTCAGGAATCCGGCCGAGAAGTTCGGATCCATCTGCGCGAAAAGCGCCGCCGTCTGGGCGGGGTCCATCGTCTCGTAGACCTGGGTCAGGCGGGCCAGATCATTTTCGGCGGCAGCGTCGGAAGTCTGGATCAAGGCCTGCAGCCTGGTTTCCGCGGCCTCCAGTTCAGCCAGTCGCTGCTCGATCAGAAGTTGTGCCGCGGCCACCGCCTGTTCACGGGCATCCAGTTCCGCCACCCGCTCGGCCAGTCGGTCGCGCAGGGCCGTCACCTCGTCGAGCGCCGCGCGGATCGGCGCGGTGGGACCGGCAAGGGACGCGATGGGTTCCGGGTCGGAGGCTTCGGCAGTCGAGATGAGGGTGAATTCCATCGTGCCGAGCCGCAACACGACCGACGCCGCAAAGAGCATGCCGAGGCTGATCAGAATGCCGCCGCGCTTCCAGCGCCGGGATTTTCGAACGCGCGCCATGATCTAGCGTGCCGCCGACTTGTGGCGCCCGAACAGGGGCTCGACCTTGGCTGTCGGGGGCGGATCCGCCGCAACCGGGGTCGCACGGCGGGAGCCGAACATGGCGGTGACCTCGGCGACAGCAACCTCGGCGACAGGCTCTGGGACTGGCTCTGCAACAGGTTCCGGGGCGGGTACCAGAGCGGGGGCAGGGGAAGCGGTGGGGAGGTCGGCCTGCCGGTCCGGCGGCCCAGCTACTTCCCGTTCCGACACCTGCACCGAGATCGCCTCTTCCGCGAAATCGTGACAGGCGGCGATCATCATCTCCAGTTCGGACGAGATTTCACGGGCCTGAATGACCAGATCATGGAGCTGGCTTCCCGCCCCGTCCGATCCTGCCTTGGCCTCCTTCAACGCGGCCTTCATCTCGTCGACCTGGGCCGACATGACGGCAATGGCACCGCCAAGGCCCTTGTCGAAACTCGACAGCCGCGACAGGCGCCGCGACAGCACCATGCAGTAGGCCATCGCCCCGAGGCTGGCGAGGATCACGAGGAAATCGGCACCGTAACTCATCAGGATGTTCATTCAGTTCACCAGAAATTGCGTTACCAGAAGGTCGCGGACGCGGCCGGTGCCGGTGACGACCTGAATGCGCCGGAGCATCTGCGCGCGAAGCCGCGCAAGGCTGGTCGGCTCGCTCAGTTCCGAAATTGACACCACCCGCAGGTAGGAGTTCAGCACGTCCAGCACGCGGGGCGTCAGTTGCGTGACCTCCTCCAGATATTCAGGCCTGACTTCCAACGTGGCGGAGAAGATCAGGTTGGGGCTTGATTCGGTGGCACCAAGCGAGATCACCAATGTCTCCAGCTCGAGGAAGGCGGCCGTCACTGGCGCCATGTCAGCCGCACCATGCTCCCCTCCCTCGGCGTCCTCGGCCGCATGCTCCTCCATTGCGGGATCAGCGGCCAAAGGCCCCTGCGTCACGGCCCAGTAGCCGCCTCCGCCGCCCGCAGCCGCCAGAATCACCCCCAGCAGAAGCGGCACCATCAAGCCCTTCTTCTTCTTGGGTTCTTCGGTTTGCTCTTCTTTGGCCATGACACATGCGATCTTGTTTCGTTCCTGATCGTTTTAGCCCCAAGGCACTAACCGATTGTTAATCGTGCGGTGGCTATGTCTGACCGCAACGGGCCAGAACGGGCCGATGCGAAAGGCCATGCGGTGAACACGCTACTTGAGCTATGGAACGGGTTGGACGGACGCCGTCGCGGGGTGCTTGTCGGCGGTATTGCCGCCCTTGCGGTGGTGCTGGTGATCCTGACGCGGATCGCGTCGCAACCCTCCTACGCGCTGCTTTATAGCGGCCTCGAATCGGCCGCCGCCGGCGAGGTGGTGGAGGCGATTTCGGCCCGGGGCGTGGCCTATCGGGTAGAGGGCGACCAGATCCTTGTCGATGCCTCCGAGCGGGACGCGCTGCGGATGGCGCTGGCGGGGGAAGGCCTGCCGGCCAACGGCCCGCAGGGGTATGAATTGCTCGATCAATTGTCCGGTTTCGGCACCACGTCGCAAATGTTCGACGCCGCCTACTGGCGCGCCAAGGAGGGGGAGCTTGCGCGCACCATCCTGTCATCGCCCGCGATCCGCGCCGCGCGCGTTCATATCGCCAACCCTTCGGCCGATCCGTTCCAGCCGACGCGCGACGTCACGGCCTCGGTCGCGATCCGCACCGCGGCCGGTGGGCTGGCTCCCGGCCATGCGCAGGCGCTTCGGTTCCTTGTCGCCTCCTCCGTTCCGGGGCTGAGCCCCGACAACGTCACCATCATGGACGCCGATTCGGGGCAGGTGCTTGGCGCGCAGGATCAGATGACCCCCGCCGCCGATGCCGCCAGCCGGGGCGAGTTGTTGCGTCAGAATATCGAGCGTCTGCTGGCCGCGCGGGTCGGCCCGGGGAATGCCGTGGTGCAGGTTTCGGTCGAGCTGGAAAATGCCCACGAGACGATCATCGAGCGGGTCATCGACCCCGAAAGCCGCGTCATCATCTCCACCGAGACCGAGGATATGGAGAATGCGTCGCGCGATGCTGCCGCAGGCGGCGTGACGGTCGCTTCCAACCTGCCCGATGGCAACGCGGCGGCGGGCGAAGGTTCCTCCGAACAGATCACCGAATCACGCGAACGGGTGACCTTCGACATGTCAGAGCTTCAGCGCGAGACAGAGAGGGAGCCGGGCGCCATTCGCCGCATTACCGTGGCCGTCCTGCTCAACGGCGTGGAAAACGTCGACGCAAACGGGGTCCTTGAAACCTTGCCGCGCCCCGATGCGGAAGTGGCGGCCCTGACCACGCTGGTCCAGTCCGCCATCGGCTTTGACGAGGCGCGCGGAGATCAGGTGACGATCCAGTCCATGGCCTTCGACGCCGCCGCCCTGACCGATCTTGCCGTGGCCGGCTTTGCCGATCGCTTCAACATCGACATCGGGCGCATCGTGCAGACGCTGGTGCTGGCGCTGGTCGCCCTCGGCATCGCCTTCGGCGTCGTGCGCCCGATGTTGATGCGTGCCGCCGCGCCGCAAGGCGGAAACGGCTTTGCCAGCCTGCCGCAGACGGCGCCGTTGGCGGGCCTTCCCGCCCCGATCAACGGCGCGGGCAGTGCCGGGTTCGATCCCAACAGCCTGCAGATGGCGACAGCCGATTTCTCGGGCCTTGACATGATGAATGGCGATCAGGGGGCTGGGCCCGGCGCGCTGCCGCAACTGTCGCAGATGGGCATCGCCTTCGACGATGCACTGCCGATGATGATGTCGGGCGCCATGGACGCGCAGCTGCAGCAGAACCTCGAGGACATGAACCCCGTCGATCGCCTGCGCTTCCTGATCCAGGAGCGGGAAGAGGAAACGGTGCAGATCCTGCGCAGCTGGATGAATGAAGAGGAAGGCGCGCAACAATGACCCGTGTCCTGTCGCTTGAGGATTTCTCCCGCACCGCCACCTTCGCGCGACTTGACGACACGCCCTTGGCCCCGTGGCCGTCCGAACCCGCGCCGTCCGAGGCGGACACGCTTGAGGCCTTCGACAATGGCTACAAGAACGGCTGGTCCGATTGCGCCCGTGCCGAAGCGGAAGAGCGGCAGGGGATCAGTGCGGATCTGGCCAAGAATCTCTCGGAAGCGGCGCTGACCTACGAGGCTGCGCGCCGCGATATTCTGGCCGCGCTCGGACCGTTTTTCGAGGATATCGTCTCGACCCTCTTGCCCAGCATGGCCGCAGCCGCCGTGGCGCCCTGCGTTCTGGAAGAACTGACGGCGCTGTCTGACGGCCATCTGCAAGCCCGGATCGAGGTGCACGCCGCACCGTCGACGTGTCCGGCTCTGGAACGGCTGGCTGAAACCGAGGGCATAGAAGGGATGATCCTCCACCCCGAACCGGCCTTCGCCGAGGGCCAGGTGTCGCTGCGCCTCGGGGCCGAGCGGCGCGATATCGACATGGCAGCCGCCGCCGCGCGCATCGCCGACGCGATCGCAGCTTTCCAGAGCCAGACTGCCCAATCCGTCCCCGCACTCTCCCAAGGAGCCCCCCGATGACCGCGAGTACCCCGCAATCTCCCCGCGCCTCGGCGCTGCATTCCGTTCCGATCGAGATCCGGGTCTGCGTCGGCAAGGCGCGCCCGCGCCTGTCGGAAATGCTGGCAATGGACTCCGATACGATTCTGCCGCTGGACAGCCGGATCGAGGACAAGGTCGGCCTCTGGGTCGGCGACAAGATGATCGCCGAGGGTGAGTTGGTGGAACTTGACGGCGACCGCATGGGCCAATTGGCTGTGCGGATCACCGACCTTGTGGACCATGGCGATGCGGCGGGCTGACCTTTTCGGCTTCGCGCTGGTTCTGGCGGCTGTCGCCCTGCCCGGTGCGGCGGGCGCGCAGGAAGTCATCCTCGACCTCGGCGATGGCGGCAGCCTGACGGCGCGCAGCCTGCAGTTGATCGCGCTGATCACGGTTCTCAGCCTGGCGCCGGGACTTGCCGTCATGGTGACGTGCTTCCCCTTCGTGGTCACCGTGCTGTCGATCCTGCGGCAAGCCATCGGGTTGCAGCAATCGCCGCCGAACATGTTGATCGTCAGCCTGGCCCTGTTCCTGACCTACTTCGTCATGGCCCCGGTTTTCGAGCAGGCCTATGCCGTCGGTGTCACCCCTCTGCTGGCGGGTGATCTGACCGCCGAACAGGCGATCCCCCTGATCTACGAGCCGTTCCGTGGCTTCATGCTGAACCGTGTCGACACCTCTACCCTGTTCAGTCTGGCAGAGTTGCGCCCCGGCACGGATGTCGGCGATCCGGAGGCTTCGGTCCTGATCCCCGCCTTCATGTTGAGCGAGGTGGAACGGGCCTTCCAGATCGGCTTCCTGATCTTCCTGCCCTTCCTCGTCATCGATCTTGTCGTGGCGGCAATCCTGATGTCGATGGGCATGATGATGGTGCCGCCGGCCATCGTGTCGCTGCCCTTCAAACTCGCCTTCTTCGTGGTGGCGGACGGCTGGGCGCTGATCACCGGCGCGTTGGTGCGAAGCTATTTCTAGGCGCTGCCATCACACCCATTAACTTGGAGTTCCCCATGTCAAACCCCGCATCCCCCCCTCCTTCAGCGCCCGCAACCCGGGCGGAAAAACTGAGCATCCTGTCCGCGCTGCTTGGCCCCGATGCGCTGGCGCGCCTGCGCGAGGGGCAGGGCGATTCTGCCGCAAGGCCCGCGCCGGGCACTGCGGAAATCGACACGGATCGCGCGGCCTGGCACCAGAACAAGCTTCTGGAACGCCTGCGTGGTCAGGCGCGATCGGCGCTCAAACCCAAGGCGTCGGCCCCCGTGCCGCAGGCCGCGCCCCCGTCCCACCGGGATGAGGCATCCCCGGCCCGCCGAGATGATGCATCTGCGTCCCGTCGGGAAAATGCTCCCGCGTCTCGGCAGGGCGATGCATCCGCGTCCCTTCGGGAAAATGCTCCCGCGTCCCGTCGGGACGATGCATCCGCGTCCCGTCGGGACGACGCACCCACAGCGCGTCCGGTCAGCCGCAGCCTTGATGCACGACTGGTGGCTCTCGCAGAGCTCGAGACGCTGGCGGACGAACATCCGGCCATCATCGCCCGATTGATGACGAACCTGACACGGGCGGAGCGCATTACGGCGCTGAAATTCCTGCCGGGGCCGGTGGCGCGGGTCGTTCTGGCGCGCTTGCGCTGACAGCGCAGCATGGCTGACACGCCGACCCGGAATGCGCAGGCCGCGCGTTCCGGGTTTCTTCATGTCGGGGGCAACCGATGCCGCGTTGCAAAGTCCATGACACCGGCTCGGACGGCTGGCACGCGGCTGCCACAAAAGTGTTCAGATGTGGTGCAGGCAGTCCCTGCCCTTGCGCCAGCAAGGCAAGCCGGCGTTCACCGGACGATGAATTCAGCATGCAGCGCGCCGGCCGCCTCGATGCTCGACAAGATGTCGATCATGTCGCGCGGCGACACGCCCAGTGCGTTCAACGCGCTGACGACCTCAGACAGGGAGGTGCCGCCGGACACTTCGGCAAGGCGGACGCCCGGATCCTCGGTCAGGGTGGCATCGGTGCGTGGCAGGATCACGGTTTCGCCCTCGGCAAAGGGGTTCGGCTGCACCGCTATCGGCGCCTCCTCGATCCGCAGGGTCAGGTTGCCCTGTGCGACAGCCACGCGGCTGATGCGGACATCCTCGCCCATCACGATGGTGCCCGAGCGTTGATCGACCACAACGCGGGCCCGCGTTTCGGGCTCGACCAGGATGTTTTCCACCCGCGTGATAGCATGGGCGGGCGACTGGGCCTCGGTGCGCGCGATGTCCAGCAAGACGGTGCCCGCGTCCAGCATCACCGCGACGCCGCGACCGAATTCGGTGTTGATCGCAACCTCGATGCGGGCGGCGGTGGTGAAATCGGGGGTGCGCAGCGCCAGACGGATCTGCGCCATGTCGGCAAGTTCGAACGCGACCTCGCGTTCGACCCTTGCTCCGGCGGGGATCACCCCCGCTGTCGGCACGCCCTGCACGACCTCAGCGCCGTCGCCATTGGCAGAGGCACCACCGGCGATGACGGCGCCTTGCGCCACGGCATAGATCTCGCCATCGGCGGCGGTCAGCGGTGTCATGACTAATGTTCCGCCCAGAAGGCTGTCGGCATCGCCGATGGCCGAAACCGTCACGTCGATCTGCCCACCCTGACGTGCAAAGGCCGGCAGGGTCGATGTCACGATGACGGCGGCCACGTTTTGGGGGCGAAACTGCTCGCCCGTGACGTTCACGCCGAGGCGTTCGAGGATATTGATCATGATTTCCTCGGTGAAGGGTGCATTCCGCAGCCCGTCGCCGGTGCCGTTCAAGCCCACCACAAGGCCGTAGCCCACCAGATCGTTGCCCCGCACCCCATCGAATTCGACCAGATCCTTGATCCGGATCGGCGTGGCGGCGGCGCTGGTGACAAAGGTCAGCAGCGCCAGAAGGGTTGCGAGAAATCGGATCACCTGAGGAACTCCGTAAGGCTCAAACGCGACATGCGCGCGGTCAGAAGGTAGAGGGTCTCAAGCCGGGTATTGACCGTCTCAAGTTCCGTCGCCGTGCGATAGGGGTCAGCCTCGACGAGGCGGCCATATTCGATTTCCAGACTGGCGCGGGTGGCCTCGGCGGCAACGCGCGCCTCCTCGATCCGGGCCTCTTCCGCGCCGAGGCGCGCGCGCAGGCCGATCAGGGCGCCCTCGCCGTCGAGCACCAGCCCGGCCCCCGCCGTCACCAATGCCCGCTGTTCCGCTTCGGGCAACGGCACCGTTCCTTCGGCCGCAAGGGCCACGATCGCCAGACCGGCGAGGCTGGCGCGGATGGCCGGGTCGAGCGCGGTGACGCCGGTATCGGCCGATTGGCCTTCGCCGAGCAGGACCAGCGGCGGTTGCCCCGCGCCCCCCTGCCAGGCGATCGTCTCGTATCCGCCGCCCGCATCGGTGAACCATGCCGTCACATCTGCCACCATTGTTGCGGCATCGGGCGCGCCGGTGACCAACGTGCGCAACTCGACCATCATCGCGTCGCCGGAAATCAGGGGGGTCTGGTCCGGCGCGTCGGCGGAGAACAGGCTGCGCCCAGCCAGCCGCGTGTTGACGACATTGACCGCCTGTTCGAACCGGTCGGTCCCGTTTGCCAGCTTCAGTTGCAGGTCGTTGAGGCTGCCCGCACCGGTGACGGCCAGAAGGTTGCCGCCCAGCCCTTCCAACTCGGAGGCAAGCCGACCCAGCGACGTCTGTCTGCCCTCTGCGGCAATCGCCGCATCGGTGACCGAGGCGCGGAACGAGGTGTTCAGGCGCAGGCTTCGGGTGATGTCGGCCAGCGCCGAGAAATCGCCGCCCAGCGCGCGCCCCAGATCGGCCACCCGGCCGCTGGACAATTCGCTGGTCAGGCGGCTCAACTCCGATTTCATCGCGGCGCCATCCCGGCGCAGCGTCTGGAGCTGCGCCATATCGCCGAAGGTCACGATGCTCATCTGAAGATCCTCATCAACTCGTCCATCAGGTCTCCCGCGACGGTCATGACGCGGGCATTGGCGGCATACATCTGTTCGATCTGCAAAAGGCGCTGCAATTCGTCATCGGTGTCTACGCCGCCGGCCAGTTCGGCGGCCAACAGGGCCGTGTGGCGGCTGGAGGACTGGCTGAGCGTCTGTTCCGCTGTGGAGCGGTTCATGCCGATCCGCGACAGCGTCTCGGTGATCAGATCGGTCATGTTGCGCGGCGTGGCGGTGAAACCGCCCGAGGCAGTCGGCCTTGCCGCCGACAGCGCGTCGATCTGCGCGGTCAGGAAGGTCGCGTTGCCGGTCGGGCCTTCCACGGCCGCGCTCAAACCGTCGCGCAGCCGCCATTCCGCACCGCCTTGCGCGCTGACGACGGCGGCGTTCACTCGCAGGCGACCGGCAAGGCCAACCTCGTTGGCGGCCTCCACCAAAGCGCCGCCATCGGTGAACAGGCCCGGACTGCCGGGCAGCAGCGTCGTGTCGAGCCCCGCGGCATCGAAGCGTTCCGCCAGATCGCGGGCAATCGCGTCGATGCGGGTCTGCGCCTCGGGCGCCGTGGTATCGCGCAGTTGGAACAGCGCGCTGAGCTGCCCCCCGTCGAACGCGGGATGGGCGCCTTCAAGGCGCAACGGGTATCCGTTCAGCGTCAGGCCGGACAGGGTGTCATCGGCCAGCGTCAGGTAGGCGTCCATCGCGGGCGCGGGATCGAAGTCCAGGACACCGCCCCGGTGGCTCAACAGGACATGCCCGTCCGAGCTGTAGAGTTGCAGCGTGCCATTGGTTTCACGCCTTGCCTGCAGCGGGATGAAGGGCGCGATCTGGTCGACCAATTGTCCCTGCGCGTCCAGCAGAGAGGCGACTTCACCGCCATTGGCATTGGTCGACAGGATGCGTTTGTTCAGCTCTGCCAGCCCCTCCAGCGCCGAGTTGATCTGACCCACGGCGCGCGCGATGGCTTCATCGGCGTGCTTGCGCTCGTCCTGGATCCCGCTCGTCAACTCGTTGAGGGATTGCGCCACGGACTGCGCCCCCTGAACGGCGTTCGACAGGAGGGCGTTGTTCCACGGATTGTTCGCGGCAGTTACCAGCCGACCCTCGAAATCCGCCATTCGGGCGGACAGGCTCCCGGGTTGATCGGGGGTGCCGATCAACTGTTCCAGCCGTGTCATGAAATCCGCCGCCGTCTGGCTGGCGCCGAGGTCGGCCCCCGACAGGCGGCGCTGGCCGATCAGGATGGTATCTTCCTGCCGGGTGATGCCGATCACGCGCACCCCCGATCCGTTGTTGCCGACCTGGCGCGAGGCGATATCCAGCCGACGGGTGCCGTATCCCTCCGTCATCGCGTTGGCGATGTTGGAGGACACGACATCCGCCGCCCGGGAGGAGGCGGTCAGACCACTGAGGGCGCTGGACAGGGTGGATGAGATGCTCATGGCTGGGTTTCAAACCGGAATATCATCCACGCCTCAGCGGATGATGTTCGTGGTCTCCTGCAACATTTCGTCGACAGTCTGAATGATCTTTGCGTTCGACGAATAGGCCCGTTGGGTCTGGATCAGCTGGGTCAGTTCGGCGGCCACATCGGTGGCGGATTCCTCCAGCGCATAGGCCACGATGTCGCCGGTCGGCCCGTCGCCCGCATCCCACAGGAAGAAGCTGCCACTTTCGGCGGAGGTGGAATAAAGCTGGTTGTCGTGGGAGAGCAGGCCGTTGGGGTTCGGCAGGTCGATCAGCGGGATCTGGTAGACGGTGCGCGTGATGCCGACATCGAAATTGGCATGCACAAAGCCGTTTGCATCGACCTCGACCGAGACGAGGTTGCCGACAGGCGATCCGTCCTTGGAAATCGCGGTCGGGGCGAAATTGTCCGACAGTTGGGTCAGGCCCGCGCCGCTGCCTTGGGCACCGATATTGATGTCGATCGGTCCGCCAAGGACATCGACGGTAAACACGCCGGTGGCGGAATCCCACAGTCCGCCGATTGCCGGCAGGCCCTGCGTCACGTTCTGGATCGTGCCACCACCCGAGCGGCTGTCGTCGAACTCGACGGTGTACTCGCCGATGACGGCATTGTTGGACGCGCTGTCGCTCAGCGTCATGGTCCAGGTGTTGGAGGCGGTCGACCCCAATGGCGGCACGCTTGGCGTGAAGGTGACATTGACCGCCTGCGAGGTGCCAAGGTTGTCGAAATACTCGATCGACAATTGCCGCGTGTCGCCGGGAGAGCCTGCAACCGTATCGGTGCCGGGCAGGTTCACTCCCATCGAGATGCGGGTCGTGGGTTCCGACGTGAACTGGTTCACGTTTACGCGGACAGGTTCTAGCCCCGATCCGGTATCGCGCGGGAAGTTGGGGATCGAGCCATCAGGATTTGCCGGCCACCCCAGCAAGGTCACGCCCGTGGGGGTGCGCAGGTATCCATCCGCATCGGTGCGGAACGATCCCGTGGTGGCCAGAAACAGGGGAAAATCGCCACCAGCGGCGGCGCCAACCGCTGCGCCGGTCGTGACCGGAAGAAATCCGCGGCCCCGAACGGCAAGGTCGGTGGGGTTGTTGGTGGTGCCCAGCGCGCCGGGCTGGTCGATCAGGCGCTGGGTGGTCACCCGCACGCCGCCAGCGGAATAGATCCCGCTGCCCTGGTCGATCACCATCGAGGCGAAATCGGCGACCGCGCGCTTGTATCCATGGGTTCCGGAGTTTGCGATGTTGTCGGCGATGGTGGCCAACCGGCTGGCGTTGACCGAGAGGCCCGCCACACCCGCGTTAAGCGAAGAGGAAATTGTCATCACAGGCGCCTTTCTGCTGTCTCTGATTTCCGCCACCTTGCGGCCACAGGTCTTAAGGGCGCGCTAACGGATAAAATGCGTGGCATTTCCGGCCGCCGGTCCCGCCGTCAGTAGCGGTTGCGCAGCAGGATGACCTCGACCCGATCGTTGCGCGGCGCGATCGGCGGGGTGACGGCAGGCTCCCGGTCCGAATGGCCGGTCACGCGCGCGATCCGCTGCGGGTTCAGTCCGCCGCCCTCCAGCAGGGCGCGCAGCGCCTGCGCCCGTTCCGTCGTGCGTTGCCAGCCACTTGCCGCAAGCCGAACCAACGGCTCTGCCGGGATATGCGCCTCGACCGCGACGCGGTTGGTGACGGTGCCGAAAAGGTCAGCCATGCTCACGGCCAGATCGGTCATCCACGGCTGCGGCGACCCGGTATCGGGGTCGAAGATCGGCGCACCGGGGCGCGAGAATATCTCGATCACCAGACCCTCATCGGTCAGCCGGGTTTCGATATGGGGCCGCGCCAGTTCGCTGACCACGCTGTCGCCGCCCTCGCCGGTCAGCAAGGCTGCGATTTCCTCCAGATCGGCTTCATCCGCCTCGGCGTCGTATTCGGTGCCCTGCAAGCCCATGGCCTGCCGCCCCTCGGTCGGGTTCTCGCTGGTGGCGCCGGTGCCGTTCTGGGCCAGCGCCTCCTCCGAAAAGGGGCTGTCGCCGCCGAACGCCCCATCGCCGCCGCCCGATATCCGGGCCACGGGGATGCTGGGGCTGAAATAATCCGCCAGTCCCTTGCGCTGATTCTCGGTGGTGGCGTTCAGCAGCCACATCAGCATGAAGAACGCCATCATCGCGGTGACGAAGTCGGCATAGGCCACTTTCCATGCGCCGCCATGGTGACCGCCGCCGCTGATCACCTTCTTGCGTTTGACGATGATCGGGCGAAGGTCGTTATTCGCCATGGGCAGGCTCCCCGGAAGTCAGGGAGGGTTTACGCGATGAGCGTGAACAGAGGCTTAATCGACGGGTCTACGGCAGGGGATTAACGGACGAGGGTGAGGCCGAGGGTCAGGCGCTGGTCGTCCCATGTGGCGCCTTGCACCACGCCGAACCCCAACGTTTCAAAGGCCGCCCGGTGTGATTGGACGGCATCGGCCAGCAGGCATGCGGCACCGGCATTCGTGGCAAAAATCACCATCGCATCGATCAGCGCGATCAGGGCCGGGCCAACTTCAAACGCCGCGCGCAGGACCAGATCGGTGACGAAGGCCGTTTGCGCCAAGGGCACTTCGGCCGCTTGGCGCAAGGTTAGAGCGTCAAGCCCGACATCGCGGCCAAGATTGACGCGGGCGGTGCCCACTACCGTTCCATGATCGAGCACCAGAAACGTTGCGCCTGTGGTGTCGAGCGGATCGGCAAGCGCCCCTTCAGAGGTGTCGGCGGCGGCCAGCACCTCGCCCCTCTCCAGACAGCGCACATCATAGCGCACCCTCTCGGCCATGCGCCGTTGATCGAGGGTGGAACATCGCACGACCGTGATCGCTGATTGGCCTTGCGGGGCGAGCAGGGCGGCGTTCCCGGCCATGCGCGCGGCAAACACCTCCGCCAGATGTCGCAAGACCTCTGCCGCCATCTCGGGTTTGCCCTGACGCAACGCCGCCAAGGCGCCAGCGTCGATCGACACGGCCTCGACTGCTCCGGAAGCGCGCAGGGTGGCATTGGCGGCTGCACCGGTCAGAAACCCGATCTCGCCGACGATGGCACCGGGCCCGACGGCCACGGAGACGGAGCCGTCCTCGGTCAGGATGCAGGTGATCTCGCCCGACGTGATCAGAAGAAAGTCCGGCGCGAAAGTGCCCCGTTCGCGGATAAGCGCGCCGTCCCCAAAGGACAAAGGGCGACCGACGGCGGCCAGCGCGTGCAAGATGTCGGGCGACAGGCAAGGCGGTGCAGATTCCGTCATGGCAATCGCGCGGCGACTGCGGCCGGCCAAGCCGCGCGGCCGGGCCGATCAACGGCCCCGCACCGCCGCCGCCTTACGCCCGCAATCCCAGGATCTCGCGCGCCTGCGCGGCACTTGCCACGGGCCTGCCCACCCGCTCGCAGATATCGGCCGCCCGCTTGACCAGCGCCGCGTTGGACGGCGCCAGCCGGTCGCGATCAAGGCGCACATTGTCCTCCAACCCCGTCCGCGCATGGCCGCCGGAACCGATCGCCCATTCGTTCAGCACGATCTGCTGCGGGCCGATACCTGCGGCGCACCATTCCGACCCGGGCAACAACCGCTCCATGGTTTTTATATAATAATCGAACACGTCCCGGTCGGCCGGCATGGCGTTCTTGACGCCCATGACGAACTGCACATAGGGCTGATCCTTGATCCGCCCGTCGCGGAACATGGCGGCGGCGTGGTGGATATGGCCCAGATCGAAGGCCTCGATCTCGGGCTTGATGTCGTAGGCGATCATCTCGGAGGCCAGCCAATCGACCAGGTCTGGCGGGTTCTCGTAGACGCGGGTGGGGAAGTTGTTCGACCCCACGGTCAGCGACGCCATGTCAGGGCGAAGCGGCAGCATCCCGCCACGCGTTTTCCCCGCCCCCGACCGTCCACCGGTGGAGAACTGGATGATCATGCCGGGGCAGTGCTTTTCCAGCCCCTCCTTCAGCGCTGCGAATTTCTCGGGGTCCGAGGAGGGCGTCTCGTCCGCGTTCCTCACATGGGCGTGGCAGATGCTGGCCCCCGCTTCGAACGCCTCCTGCGTGCTTTCGACCTGTTCGGAGATCGAGATCGGCACTGCGGGGTTCACCGCCTTGGTCGGAAGCGAGCCGGTGATGGCCACGCAGATGATGCAGGGTTTGGGATCAGACATCGAAGAACACCGTTTCCTTGTCGCCTTGCAGGCGGATATCGAAGCGATAGACCACTTCGCCCCCCTTGTCATGGCGCACAGCGATCAGCGTGTCACGCCGCTCGGCCGGGACACTGGCCAGCACCGGGTCGGCTTCATTGGCCGGCTCATCCCCGAAATACATCCGTGTATGAAGGCCGAGGTTGATGCCGCGCGCCACGATCCACAGGTTCATATGGGGTGCCATGCCGTCACCGACGGAGCCAGGCTTGACGGTATCGAAGCGGTATTCCCCACTGTCGAAATTCGGCACCACGCGGCCAAAGCCGGTGAAACCGGCGTTGGAGGCCGGATCGGCATAACGCCCCGCGCCGTCGGCCTGCCAAATCTCCACCAGCGCGTCGGGCATGGCCGCGCCCTGTCCGTCAATCAGCGTGCCTTCGACAGTGATCCGCTGACCCACGGCGTCCGGCCCCGCAATCTCGGTGCCAAAAGCGTCGAAAACCTTGAAGCCCGCAGCCTCGGTCGCAAGACCGATATGGACATAGGGCCCTGCCGTCTGCGACGGCGATTCCTTAAGCGTGGTCATCAGTTCCCCTCCCTCCGGTTCTCGAACGGGGTCGAGCGTTTGCCGCGCAGCACGATGTCGAAGCGGTAGGCGATGGCGTCGAAGGCGACGGTCGCATCCATGTCCAGCTTGGCGGTCAACTGGTCGACATCGCGTTGGTCCGGGATGGTCTGGATGATGTCGCAGATCGGGATCAGCGGATCGCCCTGAAAGTAGAGCTGTGTGATGAGGCGCTGGGCAAAGGCGGTGCCGAAAACGCTGAAATGGATATGCGCGGGCCGCCAGTTGTTGCCGCCATTCGGCCAGGGATAGGCGCCGGGCTTGATGGTGTTGAAGCGGTAATAACCCTCGCCGTCGGTCAGTGTCCGCCCGCAGCCCCCGAAATTCGGGTCCATCGCGCCCATGAAGGTGTCCTTCTTGTGCCGGTAGCGACCCGAGGCATTGGCCTGCCAAACCTCGACCAGCGTGTTGGGCACCGGGCGCGCCGCCTCGTCCAGAACACGCCCGTGGATGATGACCCGCTCGCCCACCGGATCGCCGCCACGGGTGAAGTTGCGGATCAGGTCGTTGTCCAGCACGCCGAAGCGGCCATGGCCGAAGGTCGGCCCCGAAAGCTCGCCCGCCCCCGCCTGCAGCTGCAACAACGGTTGCGTGGGCGAGCGGTAGATGGTGCTGCGATAGCCCGGCGTCAGGGCCGGCGGGTGCCGCGACAGATCGCGCGGGGCATAATCGGCAAGCTCGGTCATCTGGAGGCCTCCATTTCTGCAAGCGTGGCCTTGGCCAGCTTGATCGCATGATTGGCTTTCGGCACGCCCGCGTAAACCGCAACATGCAAGAACGCCTGCAAGATGTCGTCCGCACTGGCGCCGGTATTGGCGGTGGCGCGGACATGCATCGGGATTTCCTCGAAATTCCCCGTCGCGGCCAGAAGGGCCAGGGTAATCATCGAGCGTTCGCGGCGGCTGATGGTGTCATCGGCCCAAACCGTGCCCCACGCACCTTCGGTAATCATCCTCTGGAACGGCGCATCGAAGGCGGTTTTCGCGGCCTCTGCCCGGTCGACATGGACATCGCCCAGAACCGCGCGCCGCGCCTTCATGCCTGCCTCAAAACGCTCGGTCATTCCTGCCCCCTCAATACGGCAATCCCACGTAATTCTCGGCCATGGCCTTCTGCGCCGCCGCACTTCCGCGCAGGAACTCCAGATCGGCCACCTGCATCTTCAGATCGAACGCGGTCTGGTCCGGGAAGCGGTGCATCATCGAGGTGAACCACCAGCTGAACCGCTCTGCCTTCCACACCCGTGCCAAGGCCTTGGCGGAATAGCCGTCGAGGCCCTCGGTCGAGCCCGTCCCATAGAATTCCCGCAACCCCATCCACAGATAATGCACGTCCGACGCCGCGGTGTTGAGGCCCTTTGCCCCCGTCGGCGGCACGATATGCGCCGCGTCGCCGCACAGGAACAACCGCCCCCAGCGCATCGGCTCGGTGACGAAGGAGCGCAGCGGCGCAATGGATTTCTCGATCGACGGACCGGTGACAAGCTTCGCCGCCTGATCCGCCGGAATGCGGCGCTTGAGTTCCTGCCAGAACGCCTCGTCGCTCCAGTTGTCGGGGGAATCGTTCAGGTCGCACTGAATGTAATAGCGGCTGAGATTGGCGTTCCGCATAGAGCACAGGGCAAAGCCGCGCGGGTGATTGGCGTAGATCAGCTCGTGGTTCACTGGCGGCGTCTCCGACAGGATGCCCAGCCAGCCGAAGGGATAGACCTTTTCGTAGTCACGGCGCACGCCCTCGGGGATCGTCTTGCGGCTGACCCCATGGAACCCGTCGCACCCGGCGATGAAATCGCAGTCGATCCGGCGCGTTTCGCCGTGGACGGTATAGGTGACATGGGGCGCATCGCCATCGGCACCGTGGATCACCACATCTTCTACATCAAACTCGATGACGCCTCCCGCCGCTTCTCGGGCGGCGTAAAGGTCGCGGGTCACTTCTGTCTGGCCATAGACCATGACGGGTTGCCCGACATGGGCGGTGAAATCGACGCGGAACATCTCGTCGCCATAGGCGATCAGGGTGCCGTCATGGGCAAAGCCCTCGGCATGGAGGCGCCCGGCACAACCCGCCGCCTCCATCAGGCGCACAAGCCCTTGCTCAAGCACACCCGCGCGGATGCGGCCAAGCACATAGTCCTTGGTCTTGCGCTCCAGAACGACGCTGTCGATGCCCTGCACATGCAGCAGTTGGGACAGCAACAGGCCGGACGGTCCCCCTCCGATGATCGCAACCTTGGTCTTCATGCTGTCCTCCCTTCCTCAAAGGTCGCATACTGGAAGCGGAATGAAAAATGAGTTATTCGACGGTTTGGATACCAAAACGGATAAGTCATGGATCGCCGCATCAAGTTCCGCCACCTCGATGCCTTCTCTGCCATCGCGCGCGGCGGCAGCCTGAAGCGCGCGGCGGAACAGTTGCACCTGACCCAGCCCGCCATCTCGAAAACACTCAGCGAGTTGGAGGAGATCGCGGGCACCCGCCTGATGCACCGTGACCGGGCGGGCGTGCGCCTGACCACGGCGGGCGAGATTTTCCTGCAATTCGCCGAGCAATCCACCACGGCCCTGCGCAATGGCCTGCGCTCGGTCAGGGGCGGCGCGCAATCCAGCCGTCTGGCGATCGGCGCCTTGCCATCGGTTGCGGGGACGATCCTGCCCGACGCCATCACCCGCTTCCTGCACGAGGCCCCCGATACCCTGATCGAGGTGCAGGAGGGGCAGCACCACGACCTGACCGCGCAACTGCGCGGCGGCGCGCTGGATCTGGTGATCGGGCGATTGGGGCGGCCCGACAGCATGGCAGGGCTGGTGTTCCGGCAGCTTTATTCCGAGCAGGTCGTGGTGGTGGCCCGCCCCGGCACACCGCCCGTCCGCGCCACGTCCTTCGCCGATCTGGCGGATAGCCTCGTGATCTACCCGCCGCAGCAATCCGCCATCAGACCACTGGTCGCCCGCGCCATGATCGCCGAGGGGCAGTTGCTGTTCGAACGGCGGGTCGAGACGACATCGGCCCCCACCGCGCGCGGCCTGCTCGACCGGCACCCCGACGCGGTCTGGTTCATCAGCCGGGGCGTTGTCGCGGGCGATCTGGCAGCGGGCACGCTGGTGGCGCTGGATCTGCCGCTCAGCCAGACCATCGGCGCCGTCGGCATCATGGCGCGTGCCGACGACATCCCGACCAGCGCCGCGCAGACCTTCTCCCGCCTGCTGAGCGAGGCCGTTGCCTAGCCCGTCTGCCTAGCCCGCCTGCCGGGGCAAAAACGCCTCCACCGCCGCCGAGGCAATGACCAGCACGCGGCCGGTATCCGGGTTCACCATGTCGAGGCCGCCGAACACGGCCCGAACGCTCGCCCGCCCGCGCGGTAATGCCGCCACCAGCGCCGCGCAATCGACGGCTTCGGGCTGCTGCACCCCCACCGTCACCTGCACCCGCATCGCCTCATGCTGCAGGCCGATCGCCTCGAACATCGGGATCGCGGAATGGCGGATCGCGTCCTCGATCGCGCGCCGGGCCGCCTTGGTGTAATCCTGCCCGTACTGGTCATTGCCCATGCCCATTTCGATGATGAACCGCTGCTCGCTCATGCGCCCGCCTCCGGGTCAACCGGCACGTCATCGGGCGCCACGTCCAGCGCCACCGATATCGCCACATTGGCGATCACGGTCGGCTTCCCGCCGTCCTCGCGCGGCACGTCCAGCCCGCCGCGACGCGGCACCACCGTCACCTGCCCATAGGGAAAGATCGCGGCGATCCTCGCCACGTCGAGCGCGCCCGGATCCTGAACGCCCACCTCCACCGTGATCTGCATCTCGGCCTTTTCGCGGCCGAACAGCTCCGCCAGATTGATCGAGTTGTGCCACAGCGCATCCTTCACCGCGCGTGTCGCGGCCTCGGTATAGTCCTGCCGACGCAGCGAACTGCCCATGCCGAACTCGGTCAACAATCGCTTCACGGCCATGCCCGATCTCCCCTTTTCTGCGGTCGCTTCCCGTGTCACCCATGCCGCGCCCGATCGCAATGCGGATGCTTGGCCCTACAGGGGGCAAATGCTGGCCCGGCCACTACCTTCCGCTTGATATAGACAATCTTAACCATGTTCCCGCATATCTGCGAAACACCCGGACCAAGGCACGACCCCCGATGAACCTGAACGCCGATTTCACCCGACGCGTTGTTATCCTGTCCGAGGCCATGGACTGGACAGCCTCCCCCATGCCCGGTGTCGATCGCCGGATGCTGGACCGCATCGGTGACGAGGTGGCGCGCGCCACCTCCATCGTGCGCTATGCGCCGTGCTCGCATTTCTCGGCGCATACCCATACGGGCGGGGAGGAGTTCATCGTGCTCGACGGCGTGTTTCAGGACGAGCATGGCGATTATCCGGCAGGCACCTATGTGCGCAACCCGCCCACCACCTTCCACACGCCGCGGTCCGAAGCTGGCTGCACGATCTTCGTGAAGCTCTGGCAGTTCGACCCCGCCGACCGCACCCAGTTCCGCGTCGACATGGCAGCGGCGGCAATCAATGGCACCGCCATCTTGCACCAGGACGCGTTCGAGGTGGTCCGCTACCTGCGCCTTCCCCCGAACGCGACACTGGCCGAGGATATTCCCGGCGGGGCCGAGGTGCTGGTGCTGGAAGGCACGCTCAGCGAAGGCGGCGATACCCTGCCCCGCGGTGGCTGGCTGCGCCTGCCCCAAGGCGCCGCTCTGCACGCCGTTGCGGGGGCAGGGGGCGCGACGCTCTGGATCAAGACCGGCCATCTTGCCCACGCGCGGCCCCCGGCCGTGGCGGGCGCCGTCGAGGGCTGAGATGGACACCGCCACCCTCATCATCGGCGGCGGCCTCTGCGGCCTCACCCTTGCCGACGCGCTCGAGCGGCAGGGACAGGATTATCTGCTGGTCGAGGCGCGGGACCGCTTCGGCGGTCGCATCGCCTCGGCCAGTCATATGGGCGCGCAGTTCGACATGGGCCCGGCATGGGTATGGCCCGGCCAGCCGCGCATCGCCGCACTGGTCGAGCGACTTGGCCTGCGCGCCTTCCCGCAATACGCCACCGGCGCGCAGACCTTTGAGGATGCCAGCGGCGCGATTCACCGGGGCCGTGGCATGGCCTCGGCCGAGGGTTCGTGGCGCATCGCGGGGGGCGTGTCGGCGCTTGTGTCCGCCCTGGAAAGCCGCCTGCCCGTCGGTGCCAAACGCGTCAACGCGAAGGTCACCCATCTTGCGCAATCCGACGGGATGGTCGCCGCCACTTTCGCCGATGGGCAGACGCTGCGCGCCCGGCGCGTGGTCCTTGCCCTGCCGCCGCGCATCGCGGCGGGCCTGACCTATGACCCCCCGCTGGACCCCGAGACGCTGGCCGAGATGGAGGCCGTGCCGACATGGATGGCCGGTCAGGCCAAGGCGATGGCGATTTACGCCACGCCATTCTGGCGCGACGCGGGCCTGTCGGGTGACGCGATCAGCCGCCTTGGCCCGATGGTCGAAATACACGATGCCACCCCAGCCGAGGGGGGGCTTGGCGCGCTCTTCGGTTTCATCGGCGTGCCCGCAAAGATGCGGGTCGATGCCGGTCGGCTGCGCCTGCAGGTGCTGGACCAGTTCGCCCGCCTGTTCGGGTTGGACGCAGCCGCGCCCTTGGCGCTGGAGTTGAAGGACTGGGCAAAAGATCGCCTGATCGCGACCCCGGCGGATGCCAATCTGCCCGCGTCGCATCCCCTCTACACCCTGTCGCCCGCGATGTCCGACATCTGGGACCATCGCCTGATCCTGTCGGGAACCGAGACGGCGCCGCAGTTCGGCGGCTATCTCGAAGGCGCACTGGAAGCCGCCGAGCACGCCCTGCGCCAGTTGGAGCCGCGCAAGCGCTGACGCCCGTCCACCGCCGAGGCCCCGGCCTTGCGCATTTCCACGGCGCAACCGGCGCGTCCATCCTCCTGCCATCCGTTAACAAATTATTAACCAAGCGCTCCAACCTTTTGCCACAATCTGTCCGTAGCAAATCAGCCAAGGTATCATCGCGGTAACGAGGGCACGGGCATGACACGGATCTGGACAACGGCAGCGGGCGCGGTTCTGATAGTTGCCGCCGTCAAGACCGGCCTTGTGGCCCAGTTCGTCCTGTCGCCCGCCCAGATTGACCTTCCCATGGTCTCAGGTCTTTTCGCCACATTCACCGTGTTGACCGCTGGCGTCGCCTACGTTGCCTTCAGCCAGATCCGGGCGCATTTCGAGGCCAAGCGAAAAACCCGCCTTGAGGGTTGGGCCGACAACGCCGCCTCCAAAGAGACCATCATCGAGCGGTGCCGCGTCCAATGGGGCCTGTCGCAGGCCGAAACCGATGTGGCGCTGTTCGTGGCCAAAGGCTTCTCCAACAGCGAGATTGCCGACATGCGCGGCTGCGCCATCGCGACCGTCAAGTCGCAACTGGGGGCGATCTACCAGAAATCCGGGCTGGAGACGCGCTATCAACTGATGTCCTTCGTCGCCGACGAGGTCTGCGAAATCGCCCAGGAACTGGGCCAGTCCCGGCGCCATGACAACGCCGAAGCCGTGCCTGCCGGCGTTCAGGCAAAAACCAGGGCGATCTTCGAGATGGCATCCGCCAAATCCACGCGGGTCCCCGCCATGGCAGAGCCGCCGCGGATGGCCTCGCGCGGCTGACACCGCCGCTTCAACCCGCCGCCACACCTAGGCGCCACCCGAACCGGGGCGGCGCCTTTTCCTTGGCCGTGACGGCCCGCGCCTACTGAACCAGCCGCACCGTCTCGCAATGGTGCTGCTCCAGCGTCAGGGCGCCCTCTCCGAAGCGGATCCCGGCCGCATCCAGCACCGCGTCCAGCGCGCCATCCAGCGGCGCGACCAGATTGGCCACCATCCGCCCCGGCAGCAAGTTGATGACAGCGTTCACGATCGGCGCGGCAAGGGTGGAAACCAGCCCCTGCTCGGCCGGTTGCACGCGGATGTCGGTCTGGTCGCTGGCCAGCAGATCGCCCAGCGACGTGCCAAGGATCGCGCCCGAGGCGAAGGTGCGGGTCGTGTCGCCCGCCGCCACCTGCGCACGGGTAAACGCCACCTCGGCACTCTGCGATTGCCCCGCGCGCGTGACGCCGCGGATCTGCAGGGTCAGGCCGGGGATCACGATATCGGGCAGGATCGGCAGGTCGATGCGAAACGTCAGGTCGAGGAAATCGGCATAGGCAAGATCGGCGGGGTTGATCGGGGCGCCCGACGCGAACACCGCCGGATCAAGCCGGCCCAGATAGATCGCGGCGACAGCGCTGCCGTCGGTCGGCGACAGCGGGCGCTGCGCCGTGGAAAAGCGCGCCACGATATCGTCAGGTGCGGCCCCGCTACAGCGCAGATCCGTCAGGGTCGCGGTCGCGCCCGCCACCTCGGCGATCAGCGGCAGCGACACCCGGGTCGCGGTGATACCGGTGCCAAGCGCGCCGATGGTGTCGGGGGCAAGCGTGATGTCGGCGCGGATGCGGGCATCCGCCGAATGCAGCGTCGCGCCGACCTCGCCCAGCATGATCCAGCCGGACTGCGCGGGCGGCTCGAAAAAGATCGCCTGCGCCGTGACCTGCGTCACACCCGGAACGGTCTGCGACACCGCCACGCTGCGCGGCGCGTCCGGCGCGGTCGCCTCGGCCAGTGCCACCAGCATGTCGAGAACCGAGATCTCGAGGTCTTGCGCAAAATCGGTCAGGGTCAGGCCCAGATCGCGGTCCGTCGTCGCCACCAGATCGCCGACATTCACCGTCAGCGTGGCAGGGATGGACTGGAACGGGATCAGGCGGCTGCCAATGGCGGCGGGGGCCACTTGCTGGATCGCCCGGATCAGGTCGGCCGCGCGCAGGTCCAGCGCCAGGATGTCGGCGGGGTTGAGGGGGTCTGCCCCGACGCGCTCCGCCGCCGCTTCGATCACCGTCCCAAGGCTGATCTGCGTCTCGGCAAGCAGTTGAAGGTCATAGGCGTTGAGCGTCACCGCCAGCCCGAAACTGTCCGAGAAAAGCGCCGCCAAGGTGGCCCCGTCCACCCGCAGCAGGTTGGACTCAAGGCTGAAACTCACCCCGCCCGTGCGCGTGGCGGTGGCCATGCCGCTGACCGGAACCGAGGTCTGATCGGTCAGGATCCGCCCGAAGCTGAGCGGCGCGTCGTCGCGCAGGCGCACGGCCACGGCGTTCAGGCCCGCCGCGTCGGCAGGCAAGGGCTGGAAGCGCTGATCGCGCGGAATGGCCGGGTTGCGCAGGTAGCGCCCGGTCTGCAACTCCACCAGCGTCTCTGGCGCAAGGTCATTGCCTTGCAGCATGTCGGCGCCGCGCGCCTCGGCATCCCACACATCCGCAACCGCCCCCATCGCCACAAGATCACTCTGCGCCTGCAGGTGCGCGCGGTTGCGGTAAAGCACCGCCAGATCGACCCCCAGCGCCACAAAACTCAGCAGCGCCACCAGCAACAGCGCCACGATGACGGCGGCGGCACCCTCCTCGTTCCGGGCGAAGGCGCGCGGCGACAGGGGATCAATAGGCAAGATAGGCCCTCCCGTCCAAGGTGCCGAGGTTCAGCCCCAGAAACCCGTTCGCCAATTCGAGGATCGAGCCATCCAGCGTGTAGCTGATCGCCACCGTGATCGTCGGCGCGGACCCTTCGGTGACATCGACCGCCTGGCTCAGCGCGGATGCCGTCAGCAGCGGATAGTGGCTCGGGCCGTTGGCGATGTAATCCTCGGCCAGCATCCGCCGCTCGGCGGTTGTGATCCCCGACACGCTGGCGCGGGCAGCCGAGGTTGCCAGTTGCTGCACCGAATGGCTCAGCGCCATGGCGTAGCCAACGCAGACGATCCCGAACAGCATCGCGAACAGCATCGGGGCCAGCAGGGTGAACTCAACGGCCACCGCGCCGGTTTCGGACCGGCGCCACTGGCTCAGATGTCGGGTGAGGGATCGCATGTCAGCCTCCGGTCAGGATGTTGTCGAGGATGCTCAGCGCCGCCGGGCCGATCAGCACGACGAAAACGGCAGGCATGATGCAGAAGATCAACGGCACGGTCATCAGCACCGGCAGGCGCGCGGCCTTCTCTTCGATGCGGATCATCCGGTTGGCCCGCAACTCGGCCATCAGGGTCCGCATCGCCTGGCTGAAGGGCGTGCCGTAGATATCGGCCTGATCCAGCGTCTGGGTGAAAATGCTGATCTCTGGTAAGGGGATACGGGTCGAAAGACCGGCATAGGCGGTGCGGTTGTCATTGGTCATCCGCATCTCGGACACCATCTGCAACACCTCGCGCGCAAGGTCGGGATGGGCCGCGACCAGCTCGACGCTGACCCGTTGCAGGGCCGGTTGCGGGCCGATCCCGGCCTCGGAGTTGATCACCAGCAGTTCCAGCAGGTCGGGAATGCCCGCGCTGATGCGCGTCAGGCGCTTGTGGCGGATCACCTCCAGCGCCATGTCCACGCCCTTTGACAGCGCCAGTGCCAGCGCGATCACGGTGCCCAGCGGCACCATCATCGCGGCAAGGCTGTGCGACGTGGCCCAGACGGACAGGCCGCCGATCAGCACACAGGCCAGCGGCGCCACAGTCTTGACGAAGGCATAGACAAGCACCGCATCCCGGCCCTTGAACCCGGCGCTGCGCAGGTCCTCGGCAATGCCCTTGGCCTCGCCGCCCATCATCGCCGAAAACCGCTCTCCCCAACGGGTGACAAGCGTGATCGCCTGCTGCCCGGCGCGTCGGTGCAGCGGGGGCATGGCCCCGCCCGCCCCACCCGGCGCGCGGCGCGCGGTCAGGCCCGCCGCCTGCATCAGCCGCACGCGGGTGCGGGCATGGCGACGCGCATCTGCGACGAGCGCGGCAGTAGCCAGCATCGCGGCCGTCAGACCCACAAAGGCCAGCCAGAACACGAGGGAGACGGGATCGGTCATCGGTGCGGTCCTACGCAGAAGGGGGCGATCAGGTCAGACATCGAGCTTGCCCATCCGCACCATCATGGTCACGCCAAGCCCGATGCCGGTCAGCGCGGCGGCCAGCATCCAGCGGCCCCGCGGATCCTCGACCAGCGGCGCAAGGTATCCGGGGTTCAGAAAGAAGATCACCGCGCTGACCGCGAAGGGCAGCGCCGCCAGAATGACGGCACTGGCGCGCGCCTCCGACGACAGGGCGCGGGCCTTCTTCTTCAGCTTGCGCCGCTCGCGCAGTTGAATCGCCAGGTTCTCCATCGTCTCGATCAGGTTGCCGCCGGTTTCGGCCTGCAACGCCGTGGCGACGCCGAAGAAACTGGCCTCTGGCGTCGGGATGCGGGCCGACAGGTCGGCGAAACTGTCGGCAAGGCTGGCGCCCATCTGCAACTGCCCATGGCAGATCGCCATCTCGCCCCGCACCGGCTCCTGCGCGTTCTTCAGCACGATCGACAGCGAGTCGGTAACAGGCCGCCCGGCGCGCAGGCCGCGCGCAAAGACATCAAGCGCCTCGGGCAACCCTGCGGTGAACGCGGCAAGGCGGCGCGTATAGGAAACGCGGATGATCAGCGCGGCGGCCCCGGCGACCACCGCGCCGGAAACCGGGATCGCCGCCAGGGGATGCACCCGCAGGCCCAGCGTCAGGCCGGCAAAGAGCGCCAGCATCGCAATGCCCATCTGCATCAGCGCCTCGGCCCCGGTCAGGCGCAGGCCCGCGCGCGCCAGCATCCGCTCCAGCGCGAAGATCGCCTGCGCCAGCCTTGGATCATCCACCGTCGCCTCGGCCTTCTTGCGGCGCGCGCGCAGCGGGGCGGGCAGGGCGGGCGCGGCCTGCCTTGGCAAGACAGTAGCCAACCGCGCCATCTTCGCGCGGCGCTGCCGGTCGAGGATCAGCAGGCAGGTCAGAACCACGGCGGCAAGACCCACCCCGCCAAGGATCAGTATGACCGCATCGGTGCCCATCCCTCAGACCCCCAGCAAACGGTCAAGATCCGCCCCAAGCCCGGCCTCGGCCGCTCGGGTGGCGAATTTCGGGCGAAAGCCGGAATGCACGAACTGGCCCATCACCTCGGTTCGGGTGCTGTCGCCGCTGACATCGAAGCGGAACAGGTCCTGCAACGTCACAGCGTCACCGGCCATGCCCACAACTTCAGAGATGGAGGTGATCCGCCGCTTGCCGTCGCGCATCCGGCTGACCTGCACGATCAGATGCACCGCATCGGCCAGTTGCTTGCGCACGACGGTGCCGCCGGGCGTGAACCCCGCCAGTGCCGCCATGCTTTCCACCCGCGTCAGCGCCTCGCGCGGGGAATTCGCGTGGAGCGTCGACATCGAGCCATCGTGGCCGGTGTTCATCGCCTGCATCAGGTCCAGCACCTCGTCGCCCCGGATCTCGCCGATGATGATGCGGTCGGGCCGCATCCTGAGCGCGTTGCGCACCAGCGCGCGCATCGTGACCTCGCCCTTGCCTTCGACGTTTGGCGGGCGGGTTTCGAATCGCACGACATGGGGCTGTTGCAGGCGCAGTTCGGCCGCGTCCTCGATGGTCACGATCCGCTCGTCCTGCGGAACGAATTCCGACAGCGCGTTCAGCAGCGTGGTCTTGCCCGACCCGGTGCCGCCCGAAATCAGGATGTTCAGGCGCAACAGCGTGGCAAGCCCCAGAAACGCCGCCATCTGCGACGACAGGCTGCCGCCCGACACCAGCGCATCGAAGCGCACGGCGCTGGCGGGGAATTTGCGGATCGTGATCGACGGGCCGTCGATCGCCAGCGGCGGGATCGCCACGTTCACCCGGCTGCCATCCTTCAGGCGCGCATCGACCATCGGCTGCGCCTCGTCGATGCGGCGGCCCACGGCGGCGACGATGCGGCTGGCGATGGCAAAGACGTGGGCATTGTCGCGGAACCGGATGCCCGTGGCCTCCAGCTTGCCGCGCCGCTCCACATAGATCTGATGCGCGCCGTTCACCATGATGTCGGTGATGCTGTCATCGGCCAGAAGCGGCTCCAACGGGCCGAGGCCCAGCATCTCGGCCAGAACCGATTGCAGCAACTCGGCGATTTCCTTGCCGTTGAGGTGCAGCTTGCGCGCCTCGCAGATCGCGGCGATGCCATCGCGGATTGTGGCCTCCTGCTCGGCGCGGGTTTGCTGCGCCAGATCGACGAAGTCGAGCTGTCGGGACAGATCGCGCGTGACCTCGTTGGCCAGTTGCATCAGCGATCCGGCAGCCAACGCGGCGGCGGGCGCAGGGGTGGGGGCAGGGGCAGGGACAGGCGCAGCGGCCGATACGGCCACCGGCCGCGGGGACGGCGCCGCTACCTGGACAGTCGCGCCGCCTTCCAGCAGGACGGTGGCCATGCTCAGGATGTCGCGCTGCACCGCCAGCGGCCAGGAGGTGTCCGATTGCTCCAGCACATAGGTCAGCGCCGCATTGGCCCGGTCGCGCGCGGTCAGACCCGCCGCATCGATATGCCGGGCCATCGCCACAACCTGCCGCACGGCGCTGGAAAGGTCGTTCGGATCCACATGCAGCGTCATTTGAACAACTTCGCGATCAGGCCGCTGCGGGCGGGGGCATCGGCGGGCGCCGTCTTGGGCGCGGTCGAGACCTCGGCCCAGATCGCCCTGACGATCCTTGTATAGGGCGCGCGGGGCCGCGCCTCGATCAACGGCTTGCCCGCGCGCTGGGCGCGCAGCATTGCCTGATCGGTGCGGGGCAGAACGTGATCGACCTTGCGCTTGAGCGTTGTGGCCAGATCCCTAGACGATAACCCGGCATCCTGCCGCAGGTCCGACAGCACCAGCGTCACCGGCAGCTTCGGCGCATGGGTCTGCACCATATCCAGCAGGCGCGCCGCGGCGTGGACGCCGCCAAAACCGCCCGGCACCACCAGAACCAGCCGCGACAGATGCGCCAGCACGCCGGGACGGCGCGCCAGAAACTCTCGGTTCAGGTCAAGGATCGTCACCACGAAATGCGGGGCAAGGCGTGGCAACATGCGCACAAGGCCCTCCTCCATCTGCGCGGCATTGTCCGTCGCCTGCACCTCGCCTGAATAGAGGTGCAGGTTGTCGCGGATCTTGTCGGTGGTGGATTTCAGGAACGTCTCGTCGATCCGGTCCGGCGCGCCGAGCGCGTCGATCAGGCCGGGCACGCGGGCGCGGTTCAACTCGCTGGCCGCAAGGCCCATGCACAGGTCGCCATCCAGTAGCAAGGTGCTGACGCCGCCCTTGGGTGCCGCTGACAGATAGGCAAGGTTCTGCGCCAGCGCGCTGGCGCCCACGCCGCCATTGGTGCCGACAATCCCGATCTGGGTCGCCTGCGTGGCCACAACAGCCGGAACCGGTGCCAGAGGGGCGGCGACCGTGCCGCGCGCCGTGGCGCTCAGCGCCTTCATCACGTCGCGGACATTGACCGGGAAGGGCAGGTAATCGACCGCGCCCGCATCCACGATGGCGCGGAAGGTGCCGATGTCGTTGCCGGCACCGAACACGATGACCCGCGCGCCGAATTTGGTGATCTCGGCCACACATTCGCAGGCCGTGGCGAGTGCCAGCTTGCCGATCTCGGCCAGCACGATGGCGCCCGAATGCGCCTCGCAGGCGACCCGTGCCGCCCCGCTCAAGCCACCGCCGTAGAGTGTCGGGTCGGTTGCGCCCGACATGCTGGCAAAGTCCCGCGCCAGCGTTTCACCCTGCGGGCTGCACACGAAGGCGAAGACGGGCCGTTGAAACGGGATTTGTGCAGGCTGGGACATCTTGGGTGCTCCTTGCGGCGCGGAGAAGAATGGGGGGCGGGCGTTGCGCTGTCGCGCCACCGCCCTGCCGGGGTCCGTCGCAGAGGGGCGCGGGTGCGCCGCCCCCTGCGCTGGTAAGTCTCAGAGACCGTCGTCTTCGACAGGCTCTTCAGCGCCGATGCCGCTGTTGGTAAGCGCGGTGCTGACGGTCGAAAAACCGCTGTTTGTCTGCGTGCCCAGCGTCGCGACCGAGCCGACGATGACGGCGGCGATCAGGGCGGCGAAGAGGCCGTATTCGATGGCGGTGGCGCCATCCTCGGACTTGAGGAAGGCAGCGGTGCGGGTCTTGGAAAGGGAGAGGATAGTCATGCTGGAAGCTCCTGTAAGGGGGTGAAGGGACGACCCGATCCGAGCCGCCGATGACCAGACAATGCCGTCCCGCGCCGCCCCATCCCATCCGCCAAGGGTGGCAATCGGGGCCTTTGCCACGATGGTCTGACACCGATCAGACCATGGGATGAGAGGGAAAGTTTCCCTTGAAAATATGGATGGAAATCAAGGAATTCGGATCGGTCCGGCCGGTCGGGCAGACTGTGTCCGAACCATGGCAGAGGGTCCTGAAAATGCCGTCGATAAGCGCGGTATGGGGCGGGTTGCCCCACGGGGCGAATGCGCGTCGCGGGGATGCGATTCGAGCCACCCAGGGTCGCCCCAAACGACAACGCCCCCGGCTTGCACCGGGTGCGTGTGGGTGTGGGGGAAGTGCCGGAAAGGCCCTCAGGCCCCGGCGCTGGCCTGTTGCCGGTCCGGCTCCAGCGCGCCGGTCATGTAGGCCACGGCATCCGACATGGAATGTGCCTTCGGGTCGATGACGCAAAGGCGCTTGCCCAGGCGGTGGATGTGGATGCGGTCGGCCACCTCGAACACATGGGGCATGTTGTGGCTGATCAGGATGATCGGGATGCCGCGCGCCTTCACGTCCTGAATCAGCTCCAGCACCTTGCGGCTTTCCTTGACGCCCAGTGCCGCCGTCGGCTCGTCCAGGATGATGACCTTGGACCCGAACGCCGCCGCGCGCGCCACGGCCACACCCTGCCGCTGTCCCCCCGACAGCGTCTCCACCGCCTGATTGATGTTCTGGATCGTCATCAGGCCCAGTTCCGTCAGCTTGTCGCGGGCGAACTTCTCCATCGCCGGACGGTCCAGCTTGCGGAACACCTTGCCCATGATGCCGGGACGACGCAGCTCGCGCCCCATGAACATGTTGTCGGCGATCGACAGGGCGGGCGACATGGCCAGTTGCTGGTAGACCGTCTCGATCCCCGCGGCGCGGGCATCGTTGGGCGTGGTGAAGCGCACCTTCTTGCCTTCCAGCCACACCTCGCCCTCGTCGGGGACAACCGCGCCCGACACGGCCTTGATGAGGGTGGATTTGCCCGCACCGTTATCGCCGATCACCGCCAGGATTTCGCCGGGGTAGAGATCAAAGTCGCAATGGTCGAGTGCCGTGACGCGGCCATACCGCTTTACCAGATTGCGGCCTTTGAGAAGGGGTTCCTGCATGGTCATCCCGCTACCTTTCTGATCCACTGGTCAACCGCCACGGCGGCAATGATGAGGGCACCGATCAACAGGAACGTCCACTGGGCGTCCGCCCCTGCCAGCCGCAGCCCAAGCGTGAACACCCCCACGATCAGCGCTCCGAAAAGCGGCCCCAGGATCGAGCCGCGCCCACCGAACAGCGAGATGCCCCCGATCACCACGGCGGTGATGCTTTCGATGTTGGCGAATTGCCCCGATGTCGGCGACACCGATCCGATGCGTCCGACCAGCGCCCATCCGGCGAAGGCGCAGATCAGGCCGGCCAGCATGTAGACCGAGATGATGATCTTGTTGACGCTGACGCCCGACAGGGCGGCTGCCTCGGGGTCGTCGCCCACGGCATAGACGTGGCGGCCCCAGGCCGTGTGCTTCAGCACATAGGCCATGACGATGAACAGGATCAGCATGAACACGACGCCATAGGTGAACACCGCGCCGCCTTGCCCGGCCTCGTCCGCGCCGATCCGGAAGGTCAGGCCGAAGAACTTCAGAAGCGGTGCCTCGGCCTCGATATCCTGCGACCGGATGGTGGCGTTGGCCGAATAGAGGAAGTTGGTTGCCAGCACGATCTGCCACATGCCCAACGTCACGATGAAGGGGGGCAGCTTCATTCTGGCGACAAGCCAGCCGTTGATGAAGCCGATGAAGGTGCCGCAGATCAGACCCATCACGATGGCAAGGGGGACGGGCAGGGGCGGTATCTGGATCCAGTAGAGGAAGCCGCCATCGGTCATCAGGCCAAGGAACGGCACCGGGATGCCGACGCCGAAAAAGGCCAGCCGTCCCATCACCACCGACGACAGCACCATGATCGCGCCGACGCTCAGGTCGATGCCCGCGGTCAGGATCACCAGCGATTGCGCCACGGCGACGATGCCGACGATCTGGACCTGTTGCAGGATCAGCGTCAGGGCGAAGGGGCTGAGGAAGCGGTCGCCAAGGAACAGGGCGAACACGATCGTGGCGGCGATCAGCACGATCAGCGGCACCAGCGATGGCGTTACATGCAGGGCATGTTGCAGGCGCTGCACCGGGCCGCGCGTTTCGGTGTCAAACTCGGCGACGGCGGTGCTCGCGCCACCTGCCGCGGACTCGTAGTTGTCCTGGCTGCCCATGGCAGGTCCTCCCTTGGAATAGCAATGTCGGGAAAGGGTAACACGGTTGGGGCGAAAAAGCGCGTCCGCCCCAACCGATCAGCAAGCTATTGCGCGGGCATCAGCCCCAGCAGAGGTCCAGGCCTTCAGCGACCGAGATCGACTCGACGCCGTCGGCGGGCTGGTCCGTCACCAGCGCCACGCCGGTGTTGAAGAAGTCCAGACCTTCGGAAGGCTGCGGCACGGTGCCGTCAGCCGCGAACTGCGCAATCGCCTGAATGCCAAGCGACGCCATCAGCAGCGGATACTGCTGCGCGGTCGCACCGATGACACCGTCCGCGATGTTCTGCACGCCGGGGCAGCCGCCGTCGACGGACACGATCAGCACGTCATTCTCGCGGCCGATGGCGCGCAGCGCCTCGTAGGCACCGGCAGCGGCAGGCTCGTTGATCGTGTAGACCAGATTGATGGTCGGATCGATCGCCAGCAGCTCTTCCATGGCGCGACGGCCACCTTCTTCGTTGCCGGCGGTCACGGCGTTGCCGACGATGCGCGGGTCGGTCTCGTCACCCCAAAGTGACACATCGACAACGTCGATGCCGAAGCCGGTCAGGAAGCCCTGGTCGCGCAGCACGTCAACGGTCGGCTGGCTGACGCCGAGGTCAAGCATGGCGATGCGTGCGTTGGCTGCTTCCGCCCCGAGGGTTGCCGCAGCCCAGGCGCCGATCAGGCGGCCAGCTTCGAAGTTGTCGGTGGCGAAGGTGGCATCCGCCGCGTCGAGCGGGTCCAGAGGCGTGTCGAGCGCGATGACAAGAAGGCCCGCGTCGCGTGCCTGCTGCACGGCGGTGACGATGGACGACGTGTCGGAGGCGGTGATCAGGATACCCGATGCGCCGTTGGCGATGCAGGTTTCGATGGCCGCAACCTGGGTTTCATGGTCGCCGTCGACCTGACCGGCATAGGTGTTGAGCGTGATGCCAAGCTCTTCCGCGGCGGCGGTGGCGCCTTCGCGCATCATCACGAAGAACGGGTTGGTGTCCGTCTTGGTGATCAGGCACGCGCTGGTGGCGTGGGCGTCCGCCAGGGCAACGCCCGTGGTTGCCATCAGGCTCAAGGCGGTTCCGGTTAGCAGTTTTTTCATTCTGAAGTCCTCCCATGGGCGGGGCAACATGCTGTGCCTCGCGTCTTGTTGTTTCGACTCACTCTCCCAAGTGAGATGCCCCCATCAAACAGATTGGACCCCCTCTCGTCAATAAATAAATCAACTTGATTTATGAATTAAACATGCCACAGTCCCCGCAGGAAGGACATCAATCGCCACCATGGATTCAGAAGTTACCTTACGCACATCCTTTGCCCGGCAGCAGCCGCTGTTCGAGCGATCGGCGAATGAGCGCCTGATTCTGTCGATGATCCATCAGGCCGGGGCCTTGCCCTCGGTCGAGATCGGGCGGCTGGCGGGATTGTCGGCGCAATCCGCATCCGTCATCACCCGCTCGCTCGAGGCCGATGGCCTGATCCTCAAGGGCGAGATGCTGCGCGGCAAGGTGGGTAAACCGCTGACGCCGTTCCTGCTGAACCGGGATGGCGCGTTCTCCATCGGCCTGCGCATCGGCAGGCGATCCGCCGACATGGTGCTGCTGGATCTTGCAGGCGGTATCCGGGGCCATATCCGATCGACCTTCGCCTACCCCACGCCGCAGCGGATCACCGAGCTTGCGCGGTCGGGCATCGCAGAACTGACGCGCAAGCTGGACCCGTCGCAGCAGCAACGCCTGATCGGCATCGGCGTGGCCGCACCCTTCGAGTTGTGGAAATGGCTCGACGGGACCGCCATTCCCAAGGACGAGATGATGGCCTGGCGCGATTTCGACTTCGCCAGTGCCTTTGCGGCCTTCACCGATCTGCCCGTCACCGTCGGCAACGATGGCTCGCTGGCGTGCAAGGGCGAACATGCCTTCGGCAATGCGGCGGGCTTTGCGGATTTCGTCTACTTCTACATCGGCTCGTTCATCGGCGGCGGGGTTGTCATCCGCAATCGGCTGCATCTGGGGGCGCGCGGCAATGCCGGAGCCTTCGGGTCGTTCCCGGTCAAGGGCGCGGACGGCACGTGGCAGCAACTGATCTCGCACGCCTCCGTCCTCCAGCTGGAGGAGAAGTTGGAAGCGCGGCATCCCGGCAGGTCGCAGGACCTGCTGAAAGAGCCCGAGTGGTTCGGCTTCGATGATCTGCTGGAGGACTGGATGGCCGAGACCTGCGAAAACCTCGCCTATGCCGCGATCACCGCTGTGGCGGCCTTCGATGTGCCCCATGTGGTCGTCGATTGCGGCGCGCCACAGGCCATCCGCCAGCAGATCGTCACCCGGATCGACGCGATCGTTGCAGAGGCCGATTGCCGCGGGATCGAACGGCCCACCATCATCGAGGGCAAGCTGGGCCCGATGGCCGGCGCCCTTGGCGCCGCGCACCAACCCATCGTCGCGCGCCTTCTTGTAGAATAACGTCCCGGCCGCCCCCTAAAACGCCGCCGCCACCCGCGATGCCTGATCTTGGCTGCCCGAACATTCCAACATGCCGGTTGATGACCCGGCGGAAAAAGGAAGCCCGACCATTCGCGGGCAATTGGTCGACAAAGTGTCAGCAGATACCGGGGAACGCTCTATTCTCTGATGAGAATCGGTTCCTCCAGCCGATGCTCCTCCAGATTGCGCCCCTCTCCGATCCGGTCGATCACGGCGAAAAGGCCGCTTCCCGCGATCGGTGCCAGCACCCCGTGCCAGGTGTTGCGCGCGATGTTCACTGCCACGCCACCGGCGGCGATGAAGGCCGAAACCGGCCCCGGACGCCCACCCGCATCGGGGGCCACCAGCACCAGAAACCTCGCCTGCGACATCGGGATGAAGCACTGGCTGCCCAGTGGATGCCGCTCCAGCAAGGTGCAGCGATAGGGCATGTCGCGCAGGTCGGCCTGAAACAGGCTCAGCCCGATCCGCCCGCCTTCCTGATCCAGCCGCGCAAGGTCGGTGAACCGCAGGCACAGCCCCTCGTTGATCGTCAGCGGCGGCACGGTGCCGATCTCGATCACCTCGCCGAAAGGCTCAAATGCCGCCTGACTGATCGGGTTCGCCCTGATCCCGGTCACAGGCTCAGCCCCACATGCCGGTTCACGTCCTTGTAGAGCAGATAGCGGAACGCCGTATCGCCCGTCGCGATGCAGGCCTGCGGGCAGAACGCGCGCAGCCACATGAAGTCGCCGGGGCCGACCTCCACCCAATCGGTGTTGAGCAGATAGCGCGCGGTGCCTTGCAGCACGTAAAGCCCATGCTCCATCACATGCGTTTCGGCAAAGGGGATGCGCCCGCCGGGCTGGAAGTTCACGATATTGACGTGGAAATCATACCGCAGGTCCAGCGGGTCGAGAAGCCGCTGTGTCGCCCAGCTATCCTCGGCCCCCACCATGCCGATGGGTTCCGCGTCGCTTTCATGGCGCACCACCGGGTCGGGCGCCAGAACGCCCTCCGCCGCCACATGGGCCTTGCGGATCCAGTGGAATCCCGCAACCGCGTCGCTCGTGTTCCAGATCTGCCAAGTCGAACCGGCGGGCAGATAGGCGAAAGAACCCGGTCGCAATTCATGCGCCTCGGCCCCGATACTAAGGCGCAGATGCCCCTTGGCCACAAAGATCGCGGCCTGCGCGCGCCGGTCCGGCTCGGGCGAGGCCGAGCCGCCGCCCGGCTGCAACTCCACCGCGTATTGCGCGAAGCTTTCGGCAAAACCCGTCAGGGGGCGGGCAAGGATCCAGACGCGGTGATGGGTCCAGCCGGGCAGCAGGCTGGTGACGATATCGCGCTGGGTATTGGCGGGCAGCACCGCATACGCGGTGGTGAAAACCGCCGTGCCGACAGGGTCGGCA
>JBBQHZ010000014.1:0-51985 GCA_038324445.1 Rhodobacterales bacterium
AAAACAATGCGACGGCAGGGTCGGGCCGAGTCCATCGTCACCGACAAGCTGCGCTCTTATGGTGCTGCGTTGAAAGAACTCGGTGCGGCGGCCATGCAGGAAACTGGCCGGTGGACCAACAATCGTGCGGAAAACTCCCACTTGCCGTTCCGACGACGCGAGAGGGCGATGCTGCGGTTCCGGCGCATGCGAAGTTTGAAGAAATTTGCCACCGTGCACGCCTCTGTCTGCAATCACTTCAATCATGAACGCAGCCTCTCCAGTCGGCCCCTTTTCAAGACCAACCGCGCCGCCGCGCTCGCCGAGTGGCGCGGCCTTTGCGCGGAATAACAGGCAGAGCTACTGTCCTTGCTGAGACTGGTTCGAATTCGTCTGCCAGCACCATGCCCGAGGCATGATGCCCCCGAGAGGCGGGCAGTGGTATGTCTCGATTGTTTGGAAATTGAGAAGAATGGTAGGTGGGGCCACAACGTTGCGCTGAGAGGCAAGGTCAGACAATCGAGTGTATCACGAACGCCGCAGGGTCCCCCGATGAGAGGTTCAGGACGACACATGACGACGCGATTTGAAATTTCATCACTTTTGGGATCGGGGTTTCCCGCAAACGGCTTTCAAACCGTGACCCTCCAAGGCACCTCGGATTGCCACGGTTGGGTGTTGGAAGATCTGCTTTTTACGGACAGGTCAGGCGACATCATACCCGCTTTTTTCCTTCGTCCGCCGGATGGGCACGCCCCTGTTCCTGCACTCGTTTACTGTCAGGCACATGGCAATCGCTACTCCATGGGTCGCGACGAACTCCTTGAGGGACGGCCGGCACTGGAAGGGGCGTATTGCAGTGATCTCGTTGCCTCTGGCATTTCCGCGCTCTGCATCGAGATGCCGTGCTTCGGCACCCGGCAAAACCCCGGAGAACTCAGCCGCGCGAAGGCGCTCCTTTGGCGGGGAGAGACCCTGTTTGGTCAAATGATCGCGGAACAAACGGCTGGCGTCGATTTCCTCGCTTCCCACCCGATGGTGCAGGCGCACAAGATCGGCGCACTGGGGTTTTCGATGGGCAGCACGTTGGCATGGTGGCTGGCGGCCCTTGATGATCGCATTCATGCGACTGCTGCCTTGTGTTCTTTTGCGGACCTTGGAACGCTTGTCGAGTCCGGCGCACATGATGGACACGGGATATACATGAATGTTCCGGGGCTGCTTCGGGTTGCGAGGAGCGGAGAAATTGCGGGACTTGCTGCGCCGAGGGCGCTGATGATCTGTGTCGGCTTGCAGGATTGGTCGACGCCAGAGCCCGCCTTTGCCGTTGGCAGGCGCGATCTCGAGGCCGCCTACAAAGGTGCCGACACACTGGAATTCCATGTCGAACCTGACGGAGCGCACAAGGAAACCCCCGGCATGCGCCGAGCCGTCCTTGATTTTCTGAAACGTAATCTGGCGTAACCCCCCTCTAGGGCAATCGGCCTTGCGGGCGCTGGGTCAATTGCTTGTCAGAATCGGTGCACTAGTGTACTAGTGCACCGTGATTGGGGAGGAGGGACACAAAGTGCGTGAGTTGTGGCGATGGTTTGGCCCCCTCGATAACGTCCATCTTGATGAAATCCGGCAAGCTGGCGCTCAGGGCATCGTAACGGCACTCCACCATCTTCCCGCAGGCGTTGCCTGGTCGCGAGACGAGATTGCCCGGAGGCAGGAAGAGGTTGCGCGCCGCAGCGACGGCACGGAAACCGGTTTGGCCTGGGAGGTGGTGGAAAGCCTGCCGGTCTCGGAAGACATAAAGACACAGTCCGGGGAGTGGCGCGCCCATATCGAGGCGTATGGGCGATCCATGCGGGCGCTTGCCGAGCAGGGCATCACCAACATCTGCTTCAATTTCATGCCGGTTCTCGATTGGACGCGCACGGACCTTCACGCGCCGATGGCTCATGGTGGGACGGCGATGCGCTTCGATCTGGTTGATTTCGCGGTCTTTGACCTGTTCATCTTGCGGCGCGAGGGGGCCGAGATCAGCCATAGTGATGCGGTGCGGGAGGCTGCCGCGCGCCGCTTCTCGATGATGGAAGAGGCCGAGGCCGAAAAACTGGCACGCAACATCGTCGCGGGACTGCCCGGCGCAGTAGAAACCTGGACGCTCGAGCAGTTGCGGGCGAGGCTGGCGTCCTATTCAAAGCTCGATGCCACCCATCTGCGCCAGAACCTGATTGATTTCCTGTCCGAAGTTGCACCGATCGCAGAGAATTTCGGGATGCGGTTAAGTTGTCATCCTGATGACCCGCCCTTTTCCTTGCTGGGTCTGCCGCGCGTGATGTCGGTCGCGGCAGATTACCGTCACGTCCTCACGCAGATGGACAGCCCGGCCATTGGCATGACGTTTTGCACCGGTTCGTTTGGTGTTCACCCGGGGAACGATTGCGTGGCAATCGCGCGCGAATTTGCGCCGCGCATCAACTTTGCCCATCTTCGCAATGTGCGACGCGATACGGAAACCCTGCCATGTTCCTTCTTTGAAGACGAACACCTTGGGGGACAAACCGATATGGTTGGCGTCGTCGCAGCCCTACTTGAGGAGGAAGCGCGACGTCGCAAGGAAGGTCGCGCTGATGCCGAAATTTCGATGCGCCCGGATCACGGACAGTGCATCCTGTCGGATCTGCAGCGCAACACGCAACCGGGCTATCCTGCCGTGGGGCGGTTGAAGGGTCTGGCTGAACTTCGAGGCGTCGCAGCGGCATTGACCTACATGCGCCAGACGGGGGCACTCTCCGCATGATATCCGTAAGGTCCATTTCCTCGAATGACGTCTACGAAGCGCTTGACCCGAGCGAGATCGATCGCAACCTGCCGATCGCTCCGCAGGTCTATGCGATCATCCGGCAGCGCATCGTCGACAATAGGATGCCGCCGGGCGCGCCCATTGGCGAAAGCACGCTGGCGCAACGTCTGGACATCTCTCGCACGCCGCTGCGCGCGGCACTCCAACAACTGGCCAAGGAAGGCATGATCGCCACCAGACCACAGGTCGGATCGGTTGTCGCGCAGATGGATTTGGCCCGGTTGGAAGAGGCGGTCGTCATTCGCGCGGCGCTCGAAGTTGCAGTGGTTCGCCGTCTGGCCGAGCGAGACATTGATGAACAACTGTTGGTGCAGTCCTTTTCGGAACAAGAGATTGCCGCAGAAGCCGATGATTACGCGGCCTTCTTCAGCCATGACGAGCTGTTCCACGCCAAACTGGCCGAACTCGCGGGCTTGGCGAATGTGTGGACCGTGATCCAGCAGGTGAAGGGTCACGTTGATCGCCAACGCTACAAGATGATGGCGGGCATTCCGTTTCGCTCGAAGCGGGCATTCAGAGACCACAAGGAAATCGTCCGCCAGATCTTGGCGGGGGATGCAGACGGGGCTGAACGGGCCATGCGTGCGCATGTGAACTCGGTCCTGGAATTGAACCCGGGCATACCGGGTCAAGAAACCGAATTTCAAAAGGGAGATGTGAAATGAGACTGAAATCGACAGCAATGCTTATGGGCAGTGCTTTGGCGATGAGCGTCCTTGCGACCTCGGCCATGGCCCAGACGGAACTGCGCATGACGTGGTACAACGATGGCAACGAAGGCGAAGTGATGCAGGGCCTGCTTGACGGCTTCGAGGCCGCAAACCCCGACATCACGGTCATTCTCGATGTCGTGCCCTATCAGGCCGTCTTGGAGGGTTTGCCGGTTCAACTCGCGGCGGGCCAAGGTCCCGATCTGGCGCGCGTCACCGATCTGGGTGGCCTGAGCGAGTACTATCTGGATCTTACGCCCTACGTGTCCAACCCGGACTATTGGGAGGCCAGCTTTGGTCCGTTCCTGCAATGGCTGCGGCCCGAGGGCAATGACAGCGCCATTTCCGGCTTCATGACCCAGCTGACTGTCACCGGCCCCTATGTAAACCGCACGTTGTTCGAGCAGGCTGGCGTCGACATGCCTGGCGACGGTGCCACCTGGACCGATTGGGCCGCAGCCGTCAACGAGGTCGCATCTGCCCTCGATATCCCGATCCCGATGGCATGGGACCGCTCTGGCCACCGGCTGGCTGGCCCGGCGATTGCCATGGGTGCCCAGATGTTCGACGCCGAGGGCAATCCGGCGCTGGTCGATCAGGGTCTGAGGGACATGGCGACGATGCTTTATGATTGGCATCAGGATGGCACGATGAGCACCGAGCTTTGGGGCTCTGTCTCTGGCTCCACCTATCTGGGAGCAAACGAGGATTTCGCCAACGCATCCGTTGTCATGTACATGTCCGGTTCCTGGCAGATCCCGCAATTTGTTGAGACGATCGGCGATGCGTTCGATTGGTGGGCGGTTCCCGCACCCTGCGGTCCCGCAGCGTGCACGGGTATGCCCGGCGGCGCGGCATTGGTCGCCATGGCAGGGACAGAGCATCCTGAAGAGGTCGGCAGGCTGATGGAATATCTGTCGAGTGAAGAGAACCTGGCCGAGTTCTATGGCCAGACCCTGTTCATCCCCGGCCACCTTGGTCTTGCCGAGGGTGGCGTGGAATTCGCAACGGACGACCCACGCGCGCGCCATGCGCTGGAGACCTTTGCAGGTGCCGTCGCCACGATCTCGCCCATTGCATTCGACCTGCAGGGCTATCCCAATAACCGCGTCATGTTCAACGCGCTGATCTCGCGTCTGGGAGAGGCGATCGTTGGCGAATTGACGCTCGATGAGGCGTTCGAGCGCATGAGCCAGGATGTTGAACAGCAGCTGGCCGAACAATCCCGCTGACTGATTGAGAACGGTCCCAGCCCCGATTTGCGGGGCTGGGACCAGACCTACCCCAACAGGGTTTGACCAATGTCTGACAGAGATGCCGACACCTCGTTTTCCGAGAGAATGACCGCCCTCGCCGCCGTGCCCGTGGTGCTGTTTTTCCGGCTGTTCGAGGTTCCGTTCCGGCTATTCCAGAAACTCGGAGGCATCAAGTCGATGCCATATGTGTTTTTGCTGCCGAACCTCGCGTTCTTTGGCGTCTTTGTGGTCGTGCCCCTGTTCATCAACTTCGCGTTCTCAGTAACTGGGGGGACCAATATATTCCTCGCTGATCGCGTCTATACCGGCACCGAGCAATATGCGTTCCTGTTCGACTGCGGCAATTACCTCGATCCTCAATCCTGTCGGGAAGACCGGTTCTGGAAGGCCATCTTCAACACGGCCACCTTCGTTTTCATTCAGGTCACCTGCCTTGTGGTGCTGGCGCTTGTCACGGCGTTGATCTTGAACCGCAAGATCCGCGCCCGGGGTTTCTTCCGAGCCGTTTTCTTCTTTCCCGTGCTGCTCTCACCCGTTGTCGTCGCCCTGATCTGGAAATGGATCTTGTTGCGCGACGGGGTTCTCAACGCCTTCCTCGTCTCCATCGGGCTGGACCGCGTCCTGTTTTTCGTCAGCCCGGAATGGGCGATGTTTTGGGCGATCTTCGTGTCGATCTGGTCGCATATGGGCTTCTACATGTTGATCCTTCTTGCGGGGCTTCAAGCGATCCCGCCAGACCTCTACGAGGCAGCAGAGATGGATGGCACCAGGCCCGAGCGGGTGTTCTGGAAGATCACCCTGCCGCTGCTGTGGCCCAACATGCTGGTCGTCATCGTGCTGGCATTGATCAGGGGTGTGCAGATATTCGACGAAGTCTTCGTGCTGACGGGCGGTGGCCCGGGCACCGCCACTCAATTCATCGTCCAGTACATCTATACGACGGGCTTCGCTAGCAGGGTCCAGAACTTTGGCCTCGCATCGGCGGCCTCCGTCATCCTGGGCGTGGTCTTGTTCGTGCTGACGATGCTGCAACTGGCCGCGGCAAGAAGGAAAGACGATGTCTGAGAATGTGCACCAGCCCCGCACGATCGGTCGACTGATCACGGCGAAACGGCGCGGCAGCAGGCTTCATTGGACGGATGTGTTTTCCTACGTATATCTGGGACTTGGCGTATTGCTGATGTTTACGCCGGTCATCTGGCTGGTGATGTCGTCTTTCAAAACCCCGGCAGGGTTGCTGGAATTTCCGCCGACCCTGCTACCGCTCGGGCAGATTTCCGTCGACGTCGAGGGGTATGACGAGCCGCTGCTTCTGTTCAACACAACGATGGAAGACGGCAGTGTGCGTGAACTGGCGCAGGTCCGCCGTGTCGGCATCGTCAGCTCGATGGTGGACCCTGACGATCCCGAGCAGACATTCAGCATCCCGATTGCCCAGAACGAGCCCATCCGCGAATTCCGGATGGCGTGGGAGAACTACACCGACCCGCTCGAGCGCTTCAACTTCACCCGATACCTGTGGAACTCGGTCATTGTGACGGCAGTCGCCACGATGGTGACGCTGTTGATCAATTCGATGGCAGCCTACGGCCTATCGATTTACGAGTTCCGGGGACGCAACGCGATCATGCTGTTTGTGATCGGCACCCTGATGATCCCGATCACCGTCATTCTGGTGCCCGTCTATCTGGTGGTGACGCAACTTGGCATGGTCAACTCCCTCTGGGCGGTGATCTTGCCCGGTGCCGCAACGCCGACGGGCGTGTTTCTTCTGCGCCAATACATGCTGACGATCCCGAAAGACCTGATCGAGGCCGCCCGCATGGATAAAGCCAGCGAGTGGCAGATCTACTGGCGCGTGGTGATGCCGCTTGCCCTGCCAGCCATTGCGGTGCTGGCGATCTTTTCGATCATGTGGCGCTGGAACGAGTTCCTGTGGCCCCTTATCGTTCTCAACCGATCCGAAGTCTACACGCTACAAGTGGGTCTGAACGCGTTTCAGGGGGAGTTGAACGTGCAATGGCACTACATCCTCGCCATGACCGTGGTGACACTGATCCCCGTGGTTCTGGTCTTCGCCTTCTTGCAGAAGTTTATCACCACCGGCATCGCCAGTTCAGGGATGAAATGATGACCGACCAACCCCTCATTCTGTTCGATCCGTTTCCGCGAAACGAGGCGATGGTCTACACCCCTGATACCGCAGCGGCGCTGGCGCGAATGGGCCGGGTCGTCAGCCATTTTGGCAGCCGAATGCCCGACGAAATGGTCGAGAAGCATCTGCCGGAGGTCAGCGTGATCGTGGGTCAGACTGCGATGCCGAAGGAACGTCTGGACCGCGCGCCCAATCTGCGGGGCATCCTCAACGTAAAGGCCAATTGGGAACCCAATATCGACTACGCCGAAGCCCATGCCCGTGGCATTCAAGTATTGTCTGCCGCCCCCGCCATGGCCCCCGCCGTGGCGGAATACTGCGTCGGGCAGGCGATCACTCTGGCCCGTGGCCTGCACCGGGCCGATCCGCTGTTTCGCGCGGGGCGCGAAGCCTACGGGATCGGCGGAAACGCCACGGCCTACAGCCTTTATGACGCCGATGTCGCCTTGGTGGGTTATGGCAACCTTGGCCGCGCTCTTGCGCCCCTTCTGCGCCCGTTCGGATGCCGCATCATGGTGCACGACCCATGGCTCTCTGACGGATACCTGCGCGCCGAGGGCGTGGAACCGCTCAGTCTTGAGACAGCGTTGTCCGCCTCAAAATTCCTCTTCCTGCTGGCCGGTGTGACCACCGACAATGAAGGCGGACTGGATCACGACCGCCTCCGCACCATCCGCAAGGACGCAACGGTGATCCTTGCCAGCCGGGCGGAGATCGTCGATTTCCCCGCCTTCCTGAGCCTTGCCGCAGACGGCCATTTCCGCGCCGCCGTGGATGTGTTCCCGGAAGAACCCGTCGCTGCGGGTGATCCCATGCGTCAGACCCCCAATGTCCTGTTTTCATCCCATCTGGCCGGGGGCGTAACCCCGTCTTACGCGCGTATCCGCGCCATGATGCTGGATGACATCGGCCAGATCCTGCGCGGGATGCCGCCTTTGCGCATGCAAAGGGCCGAACCGCGCCTCGCCGCCAAAATGCGCAGCCGATAAAGCCAAGGGAACCCCATGACGGAAATCAAACTCAAGCAGGTGCGCAAAGCCTACGGCGATGTCGAGGTTATCCACGGCATCGATCTGGTGGCTGAAAGCGGAGAGTTTGTGGTCTTTGTCGGCCCTTCTGGCTGCGGCAAGTCCACGCTGTTGCGGATCATCGCCGGGCTGGAAGAAATCACCTCGGGCGATGTCGAGATTGACGGCGAAGTCGTGAACCGCATTGCCGCGTCGGATCGTGGCCTTGCGATGGTGTTCCAAAGCTACGCACTCTATCCGCATATGTCGGTCTATCGGAACATGGCCTTCGGGCTTGAGAATACCAAGATGCCCAAGGCCGAAATTGACCGCCGCGTGCGCGATGCAGGCGCGCTGTTGCAGATCACCGAACTTTTGGGGCGGAAACCCAAGGCCCTGTCGGGGGGGCAGCGGCAGCGCGTTGCCATTGGCCGCGCCATCGTGCGCGACCCCAAAGCCTTCCTTTTCGATGAACCGCTCTCGAACCTCGACGCGGAATTGCGCGTCACGATGCGCAAGGAACTGGCAGCACTTCACGAAAAGATCGGTGGCACGATGATCTACGTGACCCACGACCAGACGGAGGCAATGACGCTGGCCGACAAGATTGTCGTGCTGCAGGGCGGCAGGGTTGAACAGATCGGCCGACCACTCGATCTCTACAATGCGCCGTCCAACGTGTTTGTCGCCGGGTTTATCGGCTCGCCCCGTATGAATCTTCTGGCCGCGCGGGTCGAGCAATCTGGCGATGGAATCGCGCTTGTCTCGGGTGATCACCGCATCGCCATGCCGCAGATCGTCGGGATGGCCGCAGGGGACAATGTGACCTTCGGCATTCGCCCGGAGCATATCGCGGTCACCCGCAAGGAAACATCGGATTTGAGCGTGACGGTCGAGTTCTCCGAACAGTTGGGTGGACAGACCTACCTTTATTGCTCCGGCATAGGGCAGGGGGATCTGACGGTCCACCAGATGGGGCAGTTGGCTACCCAGAAGGGCGATACGCTGCATCTGGCCTTCGACCGCCGGCAAATGCATGTGTTCGCGGCCGATGGCGCGGCGATTGTGAATGGCGTTTCCTGATGGCGGACAAGGTTCGCTTGGCCGTCATCGGATGCGGCATGGCCGCACTTCCCCATGGCCGTGCGCTGCGCGATCTGAACCATCTGGTGGAGGTGCGCGGTGTCTTTGCGCGCAACCGCGAAAAACGGGAAGCCTTCGCCGCCGAATTTGGCTTTCCGGCAGCGCAGAGTGCCGAGGCGCTTGCGGCGGATCCTGCCGTAGACGCCGTCTTGCTGATCACACCGCCCAATGCGCGGGAAGAATACGTTCGGCTTTTCTCCTCCCACGGCAAGCATGTCTTGAGTGAAAAGCCGCTGGAGCGGACGCTGGAAGGTGCCGGGCGCATCGTCTCGATCTGTGCCGATGCGGATGTGCAGCTTGGCGTCGTCTTCCAGCACCGGTTTCGCGCGGCCTCAATCAAGCTTGCCGAGATGATCCGCGCTGGATCGCTTGGGGCGATCCGCGTGGTCTCCATCGACGTGCCATGGTGGCGCGAGCAATCCTATTATGACGAGCCTGGTCGCGGCACTTATGCCCGGGACGGCGGCGGTGTTCTGATCTCTCAGGCGATCCATACACTTGATTTGATGGTGTCCCTGTGTGGGCCGGTCAAATCGGTTCAGGCGCTCAGCGCGACCACGGCGTTCCATCAAATGGAAGCCGAGGATTTTGTTGCCGGTGCACTGGTGTTCGAAAGCGGCGCCGTAGGGGCCCTCTCCACGACAACAGCGCAATACCCCGGCGGTGCTGAATCCATTCGGCTGGATTGCGACCTGGCCAGCTTGGTCCTGAAGTCGGGTGTGCTGCAGGTCAACTGGCGCAACGGAACGCAGGAGGCCTTCGGGACCAGTGCCAGCACCGGTGGCGGCGCTGACCCGATGGCGTTCCCGTTCGAGTGGCACCGCGATCTGATTGCGGATTTCGTGGGCGCCGTGTCCCAAGGCAGGGCGCCAGCCGTAACGGGTGCCGCTGCCCTTGAAGTCCACCGCCTGATTGCGGCCCTGGAACGATCTTCTTCTGACGGCGTGCGTGTCGATCTTTAACTGGAGCTTGGATTATTCATGAAACCACTGACACTCGGGGTCATCGGCATCGATCACCGACATATTTTTGGCCAGCTTGCGGGGATGCAGGAACTTGGCTGCACCGCGAAGGGGTGGTGGACACATGGGGAGCCGCAGCCGGTGGAGGGGTTCCAAAGCCGTTTCCCGGATGTGCCCCGCGTGGCGGACAGGCGTACCTTGCTGGACGATCCAGAGATCGACATGATCCTTATCGCCGACGTCCCCGCGCACCGCGCCGATCGCGCAATCGAGGCGATGCGCGCCGGCAAAGACGTGATGACCGACAAGCCGGGATGCACGACACTGGCGCAGCTTGAGGCGATCCGCGCCACGGTCACCGAGACGGGTCGCATATGGTCGATCGATTTCTCCGAACGGTTTGAAGTTCCCGCCGTGACGCGGGCGGCCGAATTGGTGCGCGACGGCGCAATCGGTCAGTTTGTGCAAACCATCGGCATGGGCCCACACCGATTGAACCTGCCCACCCGGCCGGAATGGTACTTCGACGAAGCGATGTATGGTGGCATCCTGACCGACATCGCCTCGCATCAGATTGACCAGTTTCTGTTTTTCAGTGGCTGCAGCGACGCGGAAATCGTGACGTCGAGCGTCGGAAACTTCGCCAATCCGAAAACTCCCGGCCTTCAGGACTATGGTGAAATCCTGATCCGCGGCGACAAGGGGCAGGGCTACATCCGGGTCGATTGGTATACACCTGATGCCCTGCCCACTTGGGGCGATGGGCGGCTGACTATTCTGGGCACCGAGGGCTACATCGAGTTGCGGAAATACGTGGATGTCGCCGGACGCGACGGCACGGATCATGTGTTCGTGGTGAACGGCAGCCGGTGCGACTACATCGATGCGTCTAACGACCCGTTGCCGTATTTCCAGCTGTTGATCGAGGACGTGCGCAACCGCACGGAAACGGCAATGGCCCAGAGCCACTGCTTCAAGGTGATGGAGCTGGCCCTGACGGCACAAGCCCGGGCCGTCCGGCTGGGTTATTTGGCATGACTCACCGCGTCGCAATCCTGGGGGGCGGCATCGGCCGGGAGCATATCAATGGCTACCTCGCCCTGCCGGGTCGCTTCACCGTCACCCATGTCTGCGATCTGAACGCGGATCTGGCTCAGGCACAGGCCGCGCGCGCACCCGGCGCGAAGGCGGGTAGCGATATCGCGGTAATTCTTGCCGACCCGAGTGTTGATATCGTCGATATCTGCCTTCCCCCCAGCCTGCATGTGCCTGTGACATGTAACGCGCTGGCGGCCGGCAAGCATGTGATCTGCGAAAAGCCCATCGCCGGGTCCGTCGCGGATGCCGACATTATCCGTCAGGCCTTGGCCAGTGCCCCTGATCGCCACGTCTTTCCGGTCTTTCAGTATCGCTTTGGCCCAGCCTTCGAGGCACTGTCGGCCCTCGCTCAGGCTGGCCATTTGGGCGCACCCCGCGTGGCGTCGTTGGAAACCCACTGGAACCGGGGGGCGGCCTACTATGATATCCCTTGGCGCGGGACATGGGATCGGGAAATGGGCGGCGCCGTGCTAAGCCATGCCATCCATATCCACGATCTGATCACGCGATACTTCGGGCCGGTGGCCGAAGTCTCTGCGATGCTTGGCACCATGATCAACCCGATCGAAACCGAAGATTGCGCCGCCATCACCCTGCGCATGGCCAATAGTGCTCTGGTCACCTCCTCGATCACTCTGGGGGCTGCAAGCGACACGTCCCGGATGCGGTTTGTCTATGAACACATGACTGTGGAAAGCGGGCGGATGCCCTACGCGCCTGGGCAAGATGCCTGGACATTCACCGCACGCGATCCCGCGCAGCAGGGGGCTGTCGATATCATTGTCGCAGGTGCGCTTGCCGGGGCGGGGCACGCTGGCTTTGCCGGGTTTCTGGCGGCGATTGCAGACAAGCTGGACGGAGATGCCTCCGCTGCCGCGGTCACCTTCGAGGATGGCGCGGGCGCGATAGAACTGGTTTCGGCAATCTATCACGCCGACCGGACCGGCACCCGCGTGGCCCTGCCCCTGGATCGGGGCCTGCCCATCTGCCGCTCTCTGGTGCGCCCATGAGCCTGATCCATCCTGACCGATTGTTTCCGCCAGACCCAACGACCCGCGCCATTGCCCGTGCGCTTTACGACGAGATCCACGACCTGCCGATCTTCAGCCCCCATGGCCATTGTGATCCTGCATGGTTCGCCTTCGATCAACCGTTCCCCAACCCGTCGGCCTTGCTGATCCAGCCCGATCACTACGTGCTGCGGATGCTGGTCAGCCAGGGAGTGACCTTCGAGGCGCTGGGGATTGGTCCTGAAGGGGAGATGGGCGGCGATCCGCGGGATGTCTGGCGGCTCTTTGCCCGAAACTACCACCTGTTCCGGGGCACACCGACGCGGCTTTGGATGGACTACACGTTTTCCGAGTTGTTCGGGCTGAAAGAGCGTCTGAACGGCGATAACGCTGACGACTATTTCGATCGGATCGCCGAGTGTCTTGCCAGACCCGAGTATCGGCCGCGCGCCTTGTTCGACCGTTTCGGGATCGATCTGCTGGCAACCACGGAGGGGGCGCTTGACCCGTTAACGCACCACGCAGCGATCGCAAAAAGCGGTTGGAACGGCAGGGTTGTCACCACCTACCGCCCAGATGAGGTTATCGACCCGGACCATGAGACGTTTGCCGCCAATCTTCAACGCTTTGCGGCGGTGAGTGGATGTGACGTAGGCACATGGAGTGGCTATCTGGAGGCGCACCGCGTGCGCCGCGCACACTTTCGCTACCACGGTGCTGTTGCCACGGACCATGGCGTGCCAATTCCACAGACTGCTGATCTGTCTCGCACAGAATGTGAGGCGTTGTTCCACAAGGTATATACAGGGCAGGCAAGCCCCGTCGAGGCCGGGTTGTTCCGGGCACAGATGCTGACGGAAATGGCGCGGATGTCGATCGAGGATGGGATGACCATGCAGATCCATCCGGGATCTGCACGCAACCATAATCGATCCGTGTTTGCGCGGCTGGGGCGTGACAAAGGCTTCGATATTCCGCGACAGGTCGATTTCGTCGGCGGGCTTGCGCCGCTTCTGAATGCCGTGGGGGATGCACCGGGATTAAAAATCATCGTCTTCACATTGGATGAGACGACATACAGCCGAGAATTGGCGCCACTGGCCGGGGCTTACCCGGCGCTTTTCATCGGCCCCGCTTGGTGGTTCTTTGACAGCCCCGATGGCATTCGTCGTCAGCACGAGGCACTGATTGAAACGGCCGGGTTCTACAACACCGTAGGGTTCAACGACGATAGCCGCGCTTTCCCGTCTCTGCCCGCACGTCACGACATGGCGAGGCGCGTTGACTGCGCGTTTCTGGCAGAGCGTGTGGCGGATCATCGACTGACGGAGGCGGAGGCCCATGAACTTGCCTTGGCATTGACCGTCGAGCTACCGCGCCGGGCCTACAGCCTATCTGGGTCAAGCTCATGACGCCGCTGAATGGCGCTGCTCTTGGAACCTATGCAGGAGCGGCTCAACTCCCGAACTATGACCGAAGCAAGGTAAAGCCAGGGATCCTTCATCTTGGAATAGGGGCGTTTCACCGGGCACATCAGGCTGTCTACGTCGATGATCTTCTGCACAACGAACCCGATTGGGGCATCGTGGGCGCCAGCTTGCGCCACAGCGCCACGCGCGCCGCCTTGGAACCTCAGGACGGGCTCTACACCATTGCCGTGCGCGATGACGACGCGGTTCAGACCCGGATCATTGGTTCCGTTCTGAGGGTTCTGGATTGGACTCTGAATGCTGGCGAAATTCTGAACGCGATTGCCGACCCGAATATCCGCATCATCTCGCTGAGTGTAACGGAAAAGGGCTATTGCCGGACACCCTCAGGCGATCTCGATACGGCACTTGCCGTCGTCAAGGACGACCTGTCCGGGCATACGCTACAAAGTGTTCCGGGTATCCTCGTGGCCGGGTTACAGCACCGTCAGCGCCAAGGCGCCGGTCCCGTCACCGTGCTCAGTTGCGACAACCTGTCCGATAACGGCCCCTCAACGCGCCGTGTCGTTCGGCAATTCGCCCAAATCGCTGCCCCGGATCTGCTGCCGTGGATCGACGACAACGTCACGTTTCCTGCCACCATGGTCGACCGGATCACACCGGCGACCACGTCCGCGGATATTGATGCGATCAACCACATGACCGGGTTTTCCGACGCCTGGCCGATCACGACAGAGCCATTTTCCCAATGGGTGATCGAAGATGATTTTGCGGCAGGTCGCCCCTCGTTCGAATCCGCCAAGGTTCAAATGGTGGCCGATGTTCGCCCGTTCGAGGCAATGAAGCTGCGGATCTTGAATGGCGCGCATTCCACCTTGGCCTATGCAGGTGGGTTGATGGGCTATACTTTCGTTTCCGAGGCGGTGGCAGACCCGGCTTTATCTGCCCTTCTGACACGTACGGTCATGGACGAGGTCATCCCGACGCTGGATCTTCCGACGGAAGATCTTGCGGTCTATTGGGACGCGCTATTGGCGCGGTTTTCAAACACCTCCCTACCACACCGCCTGGATCAGATTGCGCAGGACGGCTCGCAGAAGTTGCCTCCACGCCTGTTGGACCCAATCCGCGAAAATCTTGAGGCCGGTCGCTCCGTGTTGGGCCTGTCCTACGCGGTGGCGGCATGGATTGTCTGGCTCGAGCGGCGTATGGCACGTGGCTTTGAAATTGTGGACCCGATGGCCTCGCGCCTTTCCTTGTTTGCAGAGGAATCCCATGGGGACACGGAGAAGTTTGCGCACATCATCTTTGAGAAGAGCGGACTTTTCGATGATCTATCGGACGAAGGATTTCGCCGGCAGGTAATTGATCACACAAGAAAGCTGAACGCGGTTGGCCGTGTTCTTCCACTCTGATGCACGACCGGGTCTTGTCAAAGCAAACCTTGCTTGCAGCAGGGTAGGGGGCCGGCAAGCGCAATCGCTCTCCGTGCTACAGTGCCAGTGGATTGCGCTTCAAACCTTGCGGCTTGGGACTTGTCTCCGTCGAAGAATGTATATACAAAATGAATACACAAATCAGGTAAAATCATGAGCAAACACAAGTCGCACAACAAGGAAAAGAAGAAAGATGGCCAACTCGTGATCCGGGTGGACAAGGCAGAACGGGATGCCTTCGTCAAACTTTGTGACCGGCTGGACACCAGCGCGGCGCGCGAAGTGCGCCGTTTCATGCGTGAATTGGTTGCCAAGCACGCGGGGAAAGACCCTGTCGCAGAAGGCGTGACGGAGAATGTTGTGATCCCGGATACGCCAAGCAACGAGGCGGTCGAGAACGATGCGACCCCGGCAGAAATCGACGCGCAAGCTGAAAGTCGTGCGGCGGTCAGTAAGATGCCGAAGAAGAGGCAGAAGAGCGCTCCGAAATCGTAGATGCGGCAAAACGTTTGCCGGTTCGCGGTGGCAACCCGCTGCTACAAAATTCACGGGCCGATATCTTGATGGGATCGGCAACGTGTTCCGGCGACCTTCCCCTCTCTAAGCAGACCTTGTGCGTCCTTGGCTTGGTCTAGGATCGGATTGGACACACGGCGCCCGCTTGGTCAGGGCGGGTGTGCAGCTTGACTGGAAAGTTCGGAACTTCAAGTGTCGGACCGCTCGGGCCTCGGCGGCTAAAAGTGGCGGCAATATGAATGGATGCGCACGAAAACTCATGATGGAAACGGGGAGCAACAGCTATTTCTTGAAGCCGGACGCCTTGGCGTCATTGGCGCAAGGAATGATCGGCAATCTGACCGCAGTTCTGACGCTGAAGGACGGCGCAATACCGTTCACCCTACTTGATACTTTCGATCAATCCTTGCGGCGTTCGGGCCGTATGCTTTTGGAGATTGGGGAGACGCTGGAGCTTTTGATGTCTGACGGTCGGGTGCTTTCGCAACCGGCCGAGCGTAATGGACGGTTCGTCACCGATTTTCAGGCGGGAGCGATCAAACAGTCGCTCTCAGATCTTTCTCCCCTGCGCAGTCTTTCGCCCGTCGGATCGGGCGATGTGCGCCGGGGGATGATTGCGGTTTTAGACGACGACCACAAAACCCATTGTCGGGCGTATCTGCAGATTTTTGCGAGCGACGGGGAAGAGCGTGGAGCATTGGTCACGCTGCAGGGGTTGCGCGGCTATGGCAAATCGCTCGGTGAATTACGCCTGCATCTCGAGGCATGCGGCGGCGCTCCCCTGAGTTTTGGCGAGATCTACGCTGAAATCTTCCCGGAGCAAAACGGTTACGATGCGAAACCTGAAGTGAGCATGGCGCCGGACGACACCGCGTTCGATGCCGCCACCAATATCATCTCTGCCCATTTTCCTGTCGCCCGCGCGAACGAAGGCGGCATCATCGAAGATCACGACACTGGATTCCTGCACGATTACCGGATCGCTTTGCGCAAGATCCGTTCGGTTCTGAGCCTGTTCAAAGGCGTGTATGAGAAGGACCAATCAGCCGATCTCAAGGCCAGGTTGTCCGATTTGATGAAGCCAACAGGACGGCTCCGGGATCTGGATGTCTATTTGCTCGAGAGGCAGCGGTCGTATGACCTGCTTCCCGATACCCTGCATGGCGGTCTGGATACGTTGTTCAGGATGCTCGCAGAAGAAAGGATGGTCGAGAAAGCCAAATTGGCGCGACATTTGGCCAGTAAGACCTATGAGAAAGAAGTCGCAGAGCTTGCGAAGCTGTTCATGAAGCGCAAGAAGCTGCGGCCCGGACCGGCGGCGGATTTGAATGCTCACGATTACGCACGCGACCTAATCTGGAACCGCTACCGAAAAATCTGCAGTATTGCAGGCGGGATTGGCCCTTCATCGGAGGATGCGGAAGTGCACATGCTGCGCATCCATTGCAAAAAGCTGCGCTACCTGATGGAATTTTTCGGCTCCCTTTTTCCGGAGAAGGATTTCAAAACTCTGCTCATGCCACTCAAACGACTGCAGGACGACCTTGGCCAGTTCAACGACCACTCCGTTCAGCAAGTCAGCCTGCAGGATTTTCTCTGGAAAGGGAACAATTGGCCGGACGGCGTCGATCTGGAGGTTGCACAGAGCGTTGGGGCGCTGACTGCCGTGCTGCACCGTCAACAGCTCGAGCTGCGGGCAAAGGTCGTCGAAAGTTTCGCGCAATTCAACGGCCCAAAAAAGCAGAAGAAATTCCGTCACCTCTTTCACCAGCGGAGGGATACAAAATGAAGATCATTGCCTGTTATTCCAACAAGGGTGGCGTTGGTAAAACCGCAGCAGCCGTTAATCTCGCCTACGCGTTTGCAGCATCGGGGCAGCGCACGCTGTTGTGCGATCTGGATCCTCAGGGGGCGTCAGGTTATTATTTCAGGGTAAAGCCGTCCAAAACCCTGACCGAAGCGACATTCTTCAAGGATGTCGAGAAATTCACCAAATCAATCCGGGGCAGCGACTACGACAATCTCGATATACTTCCCGCAAACATGAGTTTTCGCGACTTTGATGTGTTCTTGTCGAGGATACGAAACTCCCGTTCACGCCTGAAGAAGGCGCTGAAGGCTGCCAAGGGAGATTATGACGTGATCCTACTTGATTGCCCACCGAACATCTCGACATTGTCGGAGAATGTGTTTCGCGCGGCGGATGCAATTCTTGTTCCCGTCATTCCGACCACCCTTTCTCAACGAGCATACGACCAGCTTCTGGATTTCTTCAAGGGGAACGATCTTCCCAAGAAAAAGCTGCATGCGTTCTACAGCATGGTGCAGGGCGTCAAGAGTCTGCATGGCGAGACCATGCAAGCGATGAACGGCGCCCATAAGGAGCGGTTCATGATGGCACAGATTCCATTTGCATCCGATATCGAACGCATGGGGGTGCATCGTGCCCCTGTTTTTGTCAGTGCGCCAGTTAGCGCGGCCAGCAGGGCCTATCAGGCCCTCTATGAGGAAGTGAGAAAAAAGGTGGCCGAGGAGTGACCAAGAGCGCGCCAATCGAAATCGAGCGCAAGTTTCTGGTGTCTTCGCTGCCGCGTCTTCATGATCTTGAGGCGGTTCATGTTCGCCAGGGCTATCTCACATCGGTCATGGATTCGGTAGAAATCCGTCTGCGCCAATCGGATAAGGATTGTTTCATGACCCTGAAATCAGGTGATGGCTTGAAGCGCGTGGAATATGAAATAGGGATCGTGAATGACCAATTCGATGCCCTTTGGCCCGCGACCGCTGGTCGGCGGATCGAAAAGACCCGTTATGTTGGCTTCTTGGCCGATCAACGTATTTTCGAACTGGATGTCTTTTTGGGCCATCTTTCCTCGCTGGTATTGGTCGAAGTCGAATTCGACTCCGTCAAAGCCGCCAGGGATTTCATCCCGCCCGCCTGGTTCGGCATCGACGTTACCGATGATGGGCATTTCAAGAACAAGTCGCTTGCCACACGCGGGTTGCCTGCCGTCCTTCACTGAACAAACATGCGCGTGTCGCCATTGGCTTCGACGATCTTGGCAAATTCCTTCGTCTCTTAACAGACGACGTGACGCCGGAAATGCCGGCAACATTGCGCGGGCTGCGGCGGTCGGCGCTGCGGCCGGGCGGTGGTTGGCGCGACGGCTTCGAAGCTGACGACGCGATGACGAGCACCGCTCTCGTTTTTCGGAGCGGAACTGGCCCAAGGACGACAACTCGCACGCCGGTTGCGGATCAAATGCCGCGTCCCGCGGCTTTTGGTGGCTTGATTGGTGCGGGCGGTTGGTGTCTGTCGATTGGACGCACCGCCAGAACCGGCTTGCCTATCGCGGAAGGAGCCCGTCCCATGACCCAAACCGTTGCCGTTTTCGGGCTTGGCGCAATGGGCTTTGGCATGGCGACCTCGTTGCATCGCGCGGGGCACCGTGTACATGGCTGCGATCTGAACGCCGACGCCGTGGCGCGGTTCGTGGCGGCGGGCGGGCAGGGCGGCGCGATGGACCCCTTGGCCCTTGATGCCGTCGTCGTCTGCGTCCTGAATGCCGCCCAGACCGAAGCGGTTCTGTTCGGAGCCGATGGCATCGTCGCACAGCTTCGTCCGGGCGCCGTTGTGCTGGGATGCACCACCATGTCGCCCGATGCCGCGCGCACCATGGCCATGGGCTGCGAGGCGGCGGGTGTTCTCTACCTCGACGCGCCGATCTCCGGCGGAATGGCGCGGGCGGCGCAGGGCGATCTGGCGATCCTTGCCTCCGGTCCCGAGGCCGCCTTCACGGCGGCAGGTCCGGTTCTGAATGCCACCGCCTCCACGGTGCATCACATGGGGCACGCCGTCGGCGCAGGCTCGGCGATGAAGGCGGTCAACCAGATCCTCGCGGGCGTCCATATTGCCACCATGGCCGAGGCGCTGACATTCGGCATGACCCAAGGCATCGAGCCTGCGCGCTTTCTGGGGGTCATCAGGCAATGCGCGGGCACCTCGTTCATGCTGGAAAACCGCGCCCCGCATATTGTGGCGGGGGACTACACGCCGACCAGTTCGGTCAACATCTGGCCCAAGGATCTGGGTATCGTGCTCGAGATCGCCGCCAAGGCGGGCTTTCCCGCCCCGATGACGGAAGCCGCCCTGGCGCAATTCACCCAAGCCGCCGCCATCGGGCTGGGGGGCGAGGATGACGCCGCCGTTGCCAAGGTCTATGCACGGGCCGCAGGCCTGACCCTGCCCGGAGAAACTGCATGACCACCATCGCGCTTGTCGCCCATGACCTCAAGAAAGATGCCCTGGTGGCCTGGGCCAAGACCCATCAGGCGGCCCTTGCGCCGCACACGCTCTTTGCCACGGGCACAACCGGCGGCAGGATCCGGGCAGAAACCGGCCTCGACATCACCTTGCTGAAATCGGGGCTGCTCGGCGGAGATGCGCAACTAGGGGCGATGATCGCGGAAGAGAGGCTGGACGCGCTGATCTTCTTCATCGACCCGCTGTCGGCCATGCCGCATGATGTTGACGTCAAGTCATTGATCCGCCTCGCAACCCTCTACAACACGCTGCTGGCGGTGAACGAGGCGACGGCGACGGGCATTATCCGTTCCCTGACCGAGAGTTAGTTGCCCAAGCGCCGCAGGGCAGGGCGCGCGCTTATGTGACGAACCTGTAACAACCCGTCGCGCAATTCGTCACATCCCCGTCATCGGCATGATCTACCCCGTGCCCGGCAAGGGGTAGCCACACTCGCAACAATAGCTTGCCATATGGCAGTCGCTGTGTAGGCTTTCCCTGCGCGATGATCCTCGGGGGGATGCGTCACTGCGCCCATCCCCAAAATTGACATGACTGGTCCCCTCAAGGACTGGCGGTCGCGTTCATGGCAGCCACGACAGGCTGCAACAAGGATGGGAGATCCGAATGATTCTCAAGACAACAACAGCCTTGGGCCTTGCCGTCGGCCTGATGACCGGCGCCGCGCAGGCGCAAACTCAGATCGATTGGTGGCACGCCATGGGCGGTGAACTGGGCGAGATCCTCGAAGGGATCACGACCGATTTCAATGCCTCGCAGTCCGACTATGTGGTCGTGCCGTCCTATCGCGGAACCTACACCGAGACGATGACCGGCGCGATCGCGGCCTTCCGCGCGGGCGAACAGCCCGACATTGTGCAGGTTTTCGAAGTTGGCACCGGCACCATGATGGCCGCCGAAGGCGCCATCGTGCCCGTCTACCAGCTGATGGAACAGACTGGCACGGCTTTCGATCCCTCCGTATTCCTGCCCGCCGTTGTCGGCTACTACGCTGACCCCGAGGGCAATATGCTGTCGATGCCCTTCAACTCCTCGACGCCGATCCTTTACTACAACAAGGACGTGTTCGCGGCCGCGGGCCTCGACCCCGAGACCCCGCCCACGACCTGGACCGAGGTCGAGGCGTTCTCGCGCCAGATCATGGAATCCGGCGCAGCCGAGTGCGGCTTCACCACCGGTTGGGTCAGTTGGGCGCAACTGGAAAACCTCTCTGCCTGGCATAACCAGCAGATCGGCACGCTTCAGAACGGCTTCGGCGGGCTTGAGACCGAGCTGACATTCAACGGCCCGGTTCAGGTGCGTCATTGGGAAAACCTTGCCCGCTGGCAGGAAGAAGGCGTGTTCCGCTATGGCGGCCCGGGCGGCGGTGACAATGCTCCGCCGGCGTTCTACGCGCAGGAATGTGCCATGTACATGAACTCCTCCGCCTCGCGCGCGGGCGTGCTGAACAACAGCGAATTCGAAGTCGGATTCGGTATGCTCCCCTATTACGAAGACGTCGACGGCGCACCGCAGAACTCGATCATCGGCGGCGCGACCCTCTGGGTTCTCTCGGGCGGCAGCGATGAAGAGCAGGCCGGCGTGGCCGCGTTCTTCAACTACCTCTCCTCGGCCGAGGTTCAGGCGGCGTGGCACCAGCAGACCGGCTACCTGCCGATCACGCAGGCCGCCTACGAACTGAGCCAATCGCAAGGCTACTATGACGCCAACCCCGGCGCAGAGGTATCGATCCAGCAGATGACGCTGAACGAGCCGACCGACAACTCCCGCGGGCTGCGCTTCGGCAACTACGTCCAGATCCGCACCGTCATCGACGAGGAATTCCAGCGCCTGTTGGCTGGTGAACTCGACGCACAGGGCGCACTCGACGCCGTCGTGGAGCGTGGCAATGCGCTGATCCGCGACTTTGAAGACGCTAACGGCTGATCCCGACACATTCTGAACCAGGCCCGTGCCGCGCATATGCGGCGCGGGCCTTTCCATCGCGGGGGACCGATGCAGACGAAACGAACGATCTTCGGCAACCAGGGGTTGCCCTATCTTCTGCTTGCGCCACAACTGATCATCACGGGGATCTTCTTTCTCTGGCCCGCGGCGCAGGCTGTCTACATGTCGTTCCTGCGTGAAGATGCCTTCGGCCTGTCCTCTACCTTCGTCGGGTGGCGCAATTACGCGCGGCTTTTCGAGAACGAGGAATACCTCGACTCGATCAACGTCACGATCGTCTTTTCCATCTCCACGGTGGTCCTGGCACTCGGCACGTCGCTTCTGCTGGCGCTGGCGGTCGATCGGATGATCCGCACCGCGCGCGGCTACACGACGCTTCTGGTCTGGCCCTATGCCGTTGCCCCGGCCGTGGCTGGTATCTTGTGGTGGTTCATCTTCAACCCGACCATCGGCATCATGCCCTACATCCTCGAAAACCTGTTCGGCTATGATTGGAACCATTTGCTCGATCCCGATGACGCGATGATCCTTGTCGTCATCGCCTCGGCGTGGAAGCAGATCAGCTACAACTTCCTGTTCTTCGTGGCAGGCCTGCAATCCATCCCCGCCAGCCTGCGCGAGGCCGCCGCTATCGACGGCGCGGGACCGTTCAAGCGCTTTTGGTCCATCACCTTGCCGCTCCTGTCGCCCACCACCTTCTTTCTGCTGGTCGTCAACGTCGTCTTCACCCTGTTCGAGACCTTCGCCGTGATCGACGCCACCACTGAGGGAGGTCCGGCGCAGGCCACCAACATCCTCGTCTACAAGGTGTTTCAGGATGGTTATGTCGGCCTGAACTTCGGATCGTCTTCGGCGCAATCGGTGATCCTGATGGGCCTCGTCGTGATCCTGACCTTCATCCAGTTCCGCTTCGTGGAACGGCGCGTGACCTACTAAGGGGGCCGGGAAATGGTCGAAAATCAACGCTGGCTCGATATCTTGGCCCATGCCGTCCTGATCCTGGGTGTCCTCATCGTGGCCTTCCCGGTCTACGTGGCGGTCATCGCCTCGACGCATGAACCATCGGCCTTCATCCAGGGCACCATCCCGCTCTTGCCGGGCGCCAACGCGGTCGAAACCTATGCGGGCGTATTCCGCGGCGGCGTCGCCTCGCAGATGTCGGTGCCGATCGGCGTGATGCTGATGAATTCCATGATCATGGCTCTGTCCATCGCGGTCGGCAAGATCGTGATCTCGATCCTTTCGGCCTTCGCCATCGTCTATTTCCGCTTTCCGTTCCGGGCGCTGGCGTTCTGGCTGATCTTCATCACCCTGATGCTGCCCGTCGAGGTTCGGATCGTGCCGACCTTCCAGGTGATCTCGACGCTTGGCATGCTGAACTCGTATTCCGGGCTGACCGTGCCACTCATGGCGTCTGCCACGGCGACGTTCCTCTTCCGGCAGGTGTTCCTGACCATCCCCGACGAGATGCTGGAGGCCGCCCGGATCGATGGCGCCGGCCCGATGAAATTCTTCAAGGACATCCTGCTGCCGATGTCCCGGACCAACATCGCGGCGCTCTTCGTGATCCTCTTCATCTTTGGCTGGAACCAGTATCTCTGGCCGATCCTGGTGACGACCGATGACAGCTACCAGACCATCGTCGCGGGCATCAAACGCATGGCCGACGTGGTCGACAGCGAGCCCTTGTGGAACTCGATCATGTCGGTGACCGTGCTGGCCATGTTGCCGCCGGTGCTGGTGGTGATCTTCATGCAACGCCTCTTCGTCAGGGGCCTTGTGGAAAGCGAGAAATGACATGGCGGTTCTGAGACTCGATGGCGTCGGCAAGACCTATCCCGGCGGCGCCCCCGTGGTGCATGATGCTTCGGTAGCGGTGGCGGACGGCGAATTCGTGGTGCTGGTCGGCCCCTCGGGCTGCGGCAAGTCCACCATCCTCCGTATGGTCGCGGGTCTGGAAAGGATCACGAAGGGCGAGGTCTGGATCGGGGATCGCAAGGTCAACAACCTGGAGCCGGCCGAACGCAACATCGCCATGGTGTTCCAGAACTACGCACTTTACCCGCACATGACAGTGGCCCGGAACATGGGTTACGGCCTGAAGAACCGCGGCATGCCGAAAAACCAGATCGACGCCAAGGTGCGCGAGGCGGCGGCCATGCTGAACCTGACCGAATTCCTCGGCCGTAAGCCGGGGCATCTGTCGGGCGGCCAGCGCCAGCGCGTCGCCATGGGGCGCGCCATCGTGCGCGAGCCCGATCTGTTTCTCTTCGACGAACCGCTCAGCAACCTCGACGCGAAACTCCGCAACCAGATGCGGATCGAGATCCGCGCCCTGCAACGTCGCCTTGGCACGACGGCCATGTATGTGACCCACGATCAGGTCGAAGCCATGACCATGGCTGACCGCATCATCGTGATGAATGGTGGCAGGATCGAACAGATCGGCACGCCCAACGAGATTTACGAACATCCCGCCTCCACCTTCGTGGCCTCCTTCATGGGCGCTCCACCGATGAACCTGCTGAACGCGCAAGTTGCGAATGGCCGCGTCACGCTGGCGGGGGGCCAGGTCGTGCCCGAGGCCGGTGCAAACGGCCATGCCGGGGCGATCACTGTCGGCATCCGTCCCGAGGATGTGATCCCGTCGGCGGAGGGCGATCTGGCCTTCAACGTCGATATCATAGAGGAATTGGGGGCGCAGCGGCTGCTTCATGGCCACATGGCGGGGCAGGCATTTTCGGTGACCGTCGCCAAGGATCATGTGGCCAGGACCGGCCCCATACAACTGTCGCTGAAGCCCGCCGCCGTGCATCTGTTCGATGCCGGAACGGGCCGGCGCGTGTGACAGAGATCTTCGGTCAAATCCGGGCGCCTGACGGGAACAAGGCATTTCCGGAGGCCCACACTGACGGAACGTCTGCCGATCCTGTTTTGTGTCGGTTTCGGTGGCCAAAGCCCGCAGGATCGCAGCGTTCCGTTTTCGTCGCTGCGTGTCCGACTTCCAGCACTCGAGCGCGTGCGCAAGGCAAGGCTTGGGGCAGGGAGCGCAGGATCGATCTGTAGACCAAAGCCTCCATCATAAGGAAGCCGTGCGCATCGACAGACCCGCACCACCCTTTGCCTATCCACGGCGAGGCCAAAAAGCGAATATCCCGGTCCCTTCACCGCGCCCAGCAGGTCGATACCCACGCCAGTGGCCCAAGATGCCCAATCGCCGTGCCGCAGGGCAGGGTCCCAGGTTAAACTTGCAAGTCATTCGCAATAACCTTGACGTTTTGCGAATGACTCTCATATAGAGGAAGGTATCGTATCTTCGGAGACCTCTATGCGCCGCCTGCTTACGGCCCTTGCCCTTACTGCCAGCCTCGCCCCCCCGGCCCTGGCGCAAGAGCCGCTCTCCATCGTCGCCACCACGGGCATGATCGCCGACGCCGCCCGCCAGATCGGCGGCGACGCGGTAAGCGTTCAGGCGCTGATGGGTCCCGGCGTGGACCCCCACGCCTATCGCCAGACGCGCTCCGACATCGTGGCCACGGCGCGCGCCGATCTGGTGCTGTGGCATGGCCTGTATCTGGAAGCGCAGATGGAGGAGTTCTTTCTGGAACTTGCGGCGACCAACACCGTGGTCCCGGTCGCCGATGGGCTGGATCGGGACGGGCTTCTGGGGTCGGTCGACTATCCTGACCGGTTCGATCCGCATGTGTGGATGGACCCCGCCCTCTGGCGCGACGTGACGCAGACCATCACCGCCGTGCTGTCCGAGGCGCTGCCCGATGCGGCCGCCACCTTCAACGCCAATGCCGCCGAGCTGGACGACCAGATCACGCAACTTCTGGCCTATTCGCAGGAGGTGCTGGAAAGCGTACCGGAAGGGTCGCGCGTGTTGGTTACGGCGCATGATGCGTTCGGCTATTTCGGGCGGGCCTATGGGTTCGAAGTCATTGGCATTCAAGGGATTTCCACGGAATCTGAGGCCGGATTGCAGCGCATCGGTGCCTTGGTCGACCTGCTGGTCGAGCGCGGGATCGGGGCGGTTTTCGTCGAAAGCTCCGTCTCCGACCGCAATATCCGCGCCCTGATCGAAGGCGCGGCCGCGCGGGGCCATACCGTCGTCATCGGGGGGGAGTTGTATTCCGATGCGATGGGTCCTGACGGCACCTATGAAGGCACCTGGATCGGGATGATTGATCACAATGTCACCACCATCGCGCGGGCCCTTGGAGGCACGGCACCTGAAGGCGGCATGCAGGGCCTGCTGGGGGTGGATTGATGGCCGATCTGAAACTGATTTCTGCCCCAACGGTGCTTGACCCTGCCAGCCCGCTGGCCGTGCGGGGTTTGACCGTAACCTATGGCGAGAAACCGGCGCTGTTTTCGCTCGATGCCACGTTTCCCGCCGGGGCCATGTCGGCGATCGTGGGGCCTAACGGGGCGGGAAAATCCACCTTCCTCAAGGCGGCGCTGGGTTTGATCCCGCGCGTCTCGGGTGAGGTGCTGGTATTTGGCCGCGACGTGGACCGCGCGCGGGACCGCATCGCCTATGTGCCGCAACGCGCCAGCGTCGACTGGGACTTCCCGACAACGGCGCTCGATGTGGTGCTGATGGGGCTTTATGGCCAGCTTGGCCTTTGGCGCAGGATCAGCGCCGCGCAGCGCGCCCATGCCCATGCCTGCCTCGACCGCGTCGGCATGGCCGATTTCGCGCCGCGCCAGATCGGGCAGCTCTCGGGTGGCCAGCAACAGCGCGTGTTTCTGGCGCGCGCGCTGGCCCAGCAAGCCGACCTGTTCTTGCTGGACGAGCCCTTTGCGGGCGTCGATGCGGCCACTGAAGCCGCCATCATCGACGTGTTGAAATCGCTGAAGGCGGAGGGTCGCAGCGTGGTTGCCGTCCACCACGACCTTTCGACCGTCACGCAATATTTCGACCATATCCTGCTGGTCAACCTGCGCCGCATCGCGGAAGGCCCGGTGGCCACCACGTTCACCGCCGACACCCTGTCAGAAACCTATGGCGGCCGCCTCGGCGCGTTGCAGATCGAGGGCCTGGCCCTTTCGGGGTCATAGGCAATGCAGGCCTTCCTCGACGCACTGTTCCTTCAGGCGGGCTATAACGCCGTCCTCGTGACACTGGGTGCGGCGCTTCTGGGCTTTGCGGCGGGTGCTGGCGGCAGTTTCCTTTTCCTGCGCAAACGCGCGCTGGTATCCGACGCCGTGGCGCATGCCACGCTGCCGGGTGTCGGCATTGCGTTCATCATCATGGTCGCGCTCGGCGGCGACGGGCGCAGCCTCTTGGGGCTGATGGCAGGCTCGGCGGTCACGGCGTGGCTGGGGCTTGTGGCGGTAGAGTGGATGGTGCGCCGCACCCGGTTGTCCGAAGACGCGGCGATCGGGGCGATCCTGTCGGTATTCTTCGGCGTTGGCGTGGTGTTGCTGACGGTAATCCAGACGATGAGCCAAGGCCGCCAGGCGGGCCTTGAAAGCTTCCTGCTCGGCTCGACTGCCGGTATGCTTTATCAGGACGCGGTGCTGATCGCGGGCGGCGGTGCAGCGGTGGTGCTGGCAATCTGGCTGCTGCGCCGACCGATGACGCTGGTGGCGTTCGATCCGGGCTATGCCGCGGCGCGAGGCGTCAATGTGCGGCGGGTGGATCTGGCGATGATGGGGCTTGTGCTGGCGGTCACGGTCATCGGCCTCAAACTCGTTGGCCTGATCCTGATCGTGGCCTTGCTGATCATCCCCCCGGTCACCGCCCGCTTCTGGTCCGAACGGGCCGAGGCGGTGGTGTGGTCTGCGGGTGTTCTGGGCGCCGTCTCGGGCTGGATCGGTGCGGCGCTGTCCGCGTCGGCCCCCGACATGCCCACAGGGCCGATCATCGTGCTGATTGCGGCAGCACTGTTTGCCTTGTCCCTTCTATTCGCTCCATCACGGGGCGTTCTTGCCTCCATCCTGTCGCGGCGCGCCTTTCAGACGCGGGTGCATCGTCGGCAGGGCCTGTTGGCGCTCAGCCGGTCCGAACCGATCCATGATCCCCTGACGCTCAGGATCCTCTCGCGCGAGGGCCTGATCCGCCTTGACGGCGTCGCCACCGACACCGGCCGCGCCGCGGGGGCCAAGATCGCGCGGGACGAGCGTCGCTGGTCGGTCGCCCGCCGTCTTCATCACGACACAGCGCTGACCGGTCGCTACGATGGCCTGACCCCGATCGAAGAGGTCTTTACCCAAGACGAGATCGCGCATTTCGATGCCCGGATCGCGCGGATGGGGATGGGGTGACCATGGGGGCCGAGTTCGTCCAATTCTCCCTTACGCCGATCCTTGTAGGGGTTTTCGCGGCGATCGCTTGCGCCTTGCCGGGCAATTTCCTTATCCTCCGCAGGCAAGCGCTGATCGGCGATGCAATCAGCCATGTCGTCTTGCCCGGCATCGTCGTGGCGTTTCTTGTGACCGGCGTGGTCAGCACTTGGCCCATGCTGATCGGGGCGGCCGGCGCGGCACTGGTGGCCGTGGTCCTGATCGAGGTGGTGCGCCGTCTGGGCAAGATCGAGCCCGGGGCGGCAATGGGCGTGGTGTTCACCTCGCTCTTCGCGGGCGGTGTGTTGTTGCTGGAACAATCGGACACCTCGTCGGTCCATATCGATGTCGAACACGCACTGATGGGCAACCTTGAACAGTTGATCTGGCTGCAAGCCGATGGCTGGGGCTCTCTTGCCGATCCCTTGGCGCTGGCAAGCCTGCCGCCCGAACTGCCGCGCATGGCCGTGGTGGCCGGGATCATCGCGGTGCTGACGCTGATCTTCTGGCGGCCCCTGAAGCTTGCGAGCTTCGACGAGGGCTTTGCCCGCGCCCTTGGCCTGCCTGTCACGCTGATAGGTCTTGGCCTTGTCACCGCCGCCGCCGCCGCCGCCGTGGCCGCCTTCGATGCGGTGGGCTCGATCATCGTCATCTCGATGTTCATCTGCCCCCCCGCCGCGGCGCGGCTGATGACGAACCGACTGGGTCGGCAGGTGGCGTGGAGCCTGGTTTTCGCCACCCTGTCGGCGGTGCTGGGATATGTCCTTGCAGGCTACGGCCCGATCTGGCTGGGGGCCACAAGTTCGGTCTCTGCCGCCGGGATGGTGGCGGCTGTCTCGGGCGTGATCCTTGGCCTTGCCTGCGTCTTCGGCCCGGCCCGCGCGCGTGTCGGCGTGGCGGCCGGCGGCTAGGGGCTTGCCGCACGACGCGCGATGGGGGATGACGGGGCGACCCGATGCGAAGGCCGATCCCATGACCGAAAACCCCGAGAATGACGGCGCGCGCATGTCCTTCAAAGGCGCCATGAGTTATGGCGACTACCTCGCGCTTGACCCAATCCTTGGTGCGTCCCGTCCGCTGTCCAACGCCCATGACGAGATGCTGTTCATCATCCAGCACCAGACGTCCGAATTGTGGATGCGCCTTGCCCTGCACGAACTGGACGCCGCGAGAGGCGCCTTGGCACGGGGCGATTTCCCGCCCGTCTTCAAGATGCTGACCCGCGTCGCGCGGATATTCGAGCAGTTGAACGGTGCCTGGGACGTGTTGCGCACCATGACGCCCTCCGAATACACAGCCTTCCGCGACGATCTGGGGCAATCCTCGGGCTTCCAGTCGCACCAATACCGGCTGATCGAATACATCCTCGGCAATCGCAACACCGCGATGATGAAGGTGCATGAGCATCGCCGTGACCTGCACACCATGCTGGCGCAGGAGTTGTTGCAGCCCTCGCTCTATGACGTCGCCATCACCCATCTGGGCACCTCGCTGGATTTGATCCTGCCGTCTTCGCCGCGTGACAAGCCGCATGCGCCGCACAAGGAAATCGAGGATGCCTGGGCGCAGGTCTACCGCGACCCGCGCACTCACTGGACGCTCTATGAATTGGCCGAGAAACTGGTCGATCTGGAGGATTACTTCCGCCGCTGGCGCTTCAACCATGTCACCACGGTCGAGCGCATCATCGGCTTCAAGCGTGGCACCGGCGGCACGTCGGGGGTGCAATACCTTCGCCGGATGCTGGAAGTCGAGCTTTTTCCGGAACTCTGGCATGTAAGGGGGCAGCTATGAGCTTGCCGATGAAGCACCGGTTTAACCTGCCGGCGGGGATGATCTACCTCGATGGCAATTCCCTTGGGCCGCTGCCGGTGGGAGTGACAGACAAGGTTGCGGCCATGATGCGCGATGAATGGGGTGCGAACCTGATCAAGGGCTGGAATGTCGACGGCTGGATGGCGCAGCCGTCCCGTGTGGGCGATATGGTGGGCCGGATCATCGGGGCTGCCGAGGGTACCGTCGTGATGGGCGACACCCTTTCGGTTAAGGTGTATCAGGCGCTGTCGGCTGCGTTGCAGATGCGTCCCGATCGCCGTGTGGTTCTGTCGGACTGCGGCAACTTCCCGACCGACCTCTACATGGCAGAAGGGCTGATCCGGCATCTTGCCCAGGGCCACGAATTGCGCGTGGTGGCGCCCGAGAGCGTGGCGGAGGCGATCGACGACAGCATCGCCGCCGTGATGATCACGCAAGTCGATTATCGCACGGGTCGGATGCACGACATGAACGCCGTTACCGCCAGCGCCCATGCGGCAGGGGCGGTGATGATCTGGGACCTTGCCCATTCTGCGGGTGCCGTGCCGGTGGACATCGCCGCTTCGAGGGCCGAATTCGCGGTCGGCTGCACCTACAAATACCTCAATGGCGGCCCGGGTGCGCCGGCATTCATCTATGTGCGCCCTGATATCGTGGGAGCAATTGACCCTGCGCTGGCTGGCTGGCTTGGCCATGAAGCGCCCTTCGCCTTCGACCGCCACTATCGCCCCGGCGCGGGGATCGAGCGGATGCGGGTGGGCACGCCCCCGGTGATCCAGCTTGCCGCGCTGGAGGAGGCGATGCGCATCTGGGACGAGGTCGACATGGCCGCGTTGCGCGCCGCGTCGCTGGCTTTGTCCGAGCAGTTCATCACCGAGGTCGAAGCCGCTTGCCCCGATCTGCTTCTCGCCTCGCCGCGGGACGGCAGCCAGCGCGGCTCGCAAGTATCGTTCCACTTCGCCCATGGTTATGCCGCCATGCAGGCCCTGATCGCGCGTGGCGTCATCGGTGATTTTCGTGCGCCCGACATCATGCGCTTTGGCTTCACGCCACTTTATCTGGACGCAGACGATGTCAGTTTGGCGGTCGAGATCCTTGCCGAGATCCTGCGCGATCGCCTGTGGGATCGACCGGAATATCTGGCTCGCCAGCGTGTAACGTGACGCGGCGTGGTGGTTCCGAGATTGAGCGCCGTTGGATAATATCTATAAATCATTTGTTACATGTAAAAGCTAATCTAATGAACGAGCATTGTTGCGTGAAGCATGCTGCATCGTTGTTCGCCGTTGTCCAGGGCGGCAGGTCCGACAGATGATCCGCCGCGTCGTGCGTCATATGCCGCGGCACAAAGGCGTGGCTGCGTGGAATGAAATCCTCGGGCCGGGGCCGTCCTATCCCTTGCTCGAAAGAGAAACGACTTCGGACTTTATCGTTGTTGGTGCGGGTTTTGCGGGCCTTTCTTCAACCAGACGGTTGCTCCAGTTGGATCCCACGGCAAAGATCGTGGTGCTGGAGGCCGGGCGCATCGCCGAGGCTGCGTCGGGGCGCAACAGTGGTTTCATGATTGATCTGCCGCAAACCCTGATCGGTGCCGATGATGCCGAACCAAACTTTGACGCGGCGCAGATCCACCTGAACCGGCAAGCGATTGATTTTGCGAGCGATGCGGTGGCGGAATATGCCATAAACCCCGATTATTTCGACCCGGCGGGCAAGGTGACCGGTGCTGCCACCGGCCGCGCAGAGGCCCATAACAGCCGCTTCGTTGCGCATCTGACGCGCTTGGGTGAGCCGTTCGAGCATCTGGACGCGCAGGCGATGCTGGCGCTGACCGGCAGCCGGCACTATCACTCGGGCCTCTACACGCCGGGAACGGTGATGCTTCAGCCGGCGGGATATATTCGCGGTCTCGCCGCCAGCCTCGGGCGTCATGTGTCCCTTCACGAGCACAGCCCCGCGCTGGCCTTGGTGCGCGTGGGCGACGTATGGCGCGTGCAGACGCCAAGGGGGCAGGTGACTGCGCCCAAGTTGATCCTTGCCACAAATGGCCATCTGGAAAGCTTCGGTTTCGCTCAGGGACGCCTGATTCAGGTGTTCCTTTACGCCTCGATGACGCCCGCGCTTGACCCCGCCACGCTGAAGGGCGCGGCGCGTTGGGGGGTAACGCCGTCCGATCCGATGGGAACGACACTGCGCCGGATCGATCAAGGGCAGGGCGGTAACCGCCTGATAACAAGCGTTTGCGCGACGGTCCGCTCGGGGATGCGGGCGTCGGACAGCGATCTGCGGCGCGCGACGGCGGTGCAGCGCGCCAGGTTCGATGCCCGTTTCCCGCAGCTTGCCGGACTCAAGCCGGAATACGAATGGGCCGGGCATGTGTGCCTTACCCGGAACGGCGCCGCCGTCACTGGAGAGTTGGAGCCAGGGCTGTTCTCGGCCTGCGTCCAGAATGGCCTCAGCACCGTGCGGGGCACCCTGACCGGCATCGCGGCGGCAGAGATGGCGATGGGCCGGACCTCGAACATCACGGCGCACTTTGCGGGAGAGGCCTTGCCGCCGAAACTGCCGCTTCTGCCGATCCGGGATATTACGGCCAACGTGGCCATCCGCTGGAAGGAATGGCAGGCGCGGGAGGAATGATCAGGTCATCCGTTCGGTGTTTCCATCCACCGCCAAAGCCTGCCCGCTGATCTTTCCCGCTGCGTCCGAGGCAAGAAACAGCACCGCATCGGCCACGTCGTCCGGGCTGACCCAGGTCTTGAGCGAGGTGCCATCGGCATAAAGCCTGCGCACCTCTGCCGGTGCGATGCCGCGCGCCTCAGCTTCCATCGCCACCACACGCTCCATCCGGTCGCCGTCCACGGCACCAGGACAGATCGCGTTAACGCAGATGCCGTGCGGCCCCAACTCCATCGCCAGCGTCTTCATCAACCCGATCACGCCCCATTTCGCGGTCACGTAAGGTGCGCGCGTCGGCACGCCCCATTGGCCCGAGGTGGAGGATGTCAGGATTATCCGCCCCGACCCCTGCGCCTTCATCCGCGCCGCGGCCCACCGGCAAGTCAGAAAGGCGCCGTCGAGATTGGCGGCTAGCGTGCCGCGCCATGCGGCGAAGTCCATATCCTCGATCGGGGCTGCGGGCCCGCCGATGCCCGCATTGGCGCACAGCACGTCGAGGCCGCCAAGGCCCGCGTCGACTGCGTCGAAGAAGCCCTGCATCTGCGCCTCGTCCGTCACATCTGCGCCGATGCCGATGCCGCCGACCTCTGCCGCGACCTTGCGGGATGCGTCCCCGTCCAGATCGCAGAGCACGACACGCGCGCCCAAGGCCGCGAAGCGCCGCGCCAGCGTGGCGCCGATGCCGCCGCCGCCTGCGGTGATGACGATGCGTTTGCCGTTCATTGCTTGGATCTCCTGCCCTTGGCGGTCACGGGATGATCGCGCTGGAAGGGGCGTTCTGCATGGGTCTAGACTTTACCGATGATCGTCGGAACCGTCTTGATCTGCTAATTTTGCCACGGGGCTTGAGCTTCCAGTAACTGGAAGGCCTATATAACCGACACAAGCCCTCAAACCGCCGGTGTCCCATGGCCCAGTCAACCTCCACCAACCTTGCCGTTTCCGGCCTGAGCTGCGCGTCATGCGTGGGCCGGGTGGAGCGTGCACTGGCTGCCGTGCCGGGTGTCACGCGGGCCTCGGTCAACCTGGCGTCCGAGACGGCGCAGGTGATCTATCTGGGTGACAAGCTGACGCCCGCCGATCTGGCGCGCGTGGCGACGGAGGCGGGCTACCCGTCGCAGGTCATCACGGCGGACGCACCGCAGGACAACAGCGCCGCGAAGGAAGAAGAGGCGCGGCTTGCCGGCCGCCGCTTCTGGATCGCCGCTGGCCTGAGCCTGCCAGTCTTCGTGCTGGAGATGGGCAGCCACCTGATCCCCGCGCTGCACATGCTGATCGCCAACACCCTCACGCATCAAGGCGCCTGGCTGGTTCAATTCGCGCTGACCGCTCTGGTGCTGATCTGGCCGGGACGTGAGTTCTACCGCCTCGGCGTGCCCGCCCTGTTGAAAGGTGCGCCCGAGATGAACAGCCTTGTCGCACTGGGGACAGGCGCGGCGTTCAGCTATTCCACCATCGCCACATTTGCACCCGCGCTTCTGCCCGAAGCCTCCCGCGCGGTCTATTTCGAGGCGGCTGTGGTGATCGTGACCCTGATCCTTCTGGGCCGCTATCTGGAGGCGCGCGCCAAGGGCAAGACCGGGGCCGCGATCCGCGCCCTTATGGGGTTGCAGGTGCGCACTGCCCGCGTGCAACGCGAGGGCAACACAGTGGATGTGCCGATCGAGCAGATCGTCGTGGGCGATCTGCTGGTGCTGCGTCCGGGGGAACGGATGCCGGTGGACGGCAGGGTTGTCGAAGGCGCGAGCCATGTGGACGAGAGCATGATCACTGGCGAGCCGGTGCCTGCCGCGAAAGCTGTCGGCAATGCCGTCACCGGCGGCACCGTCAACGGGTCCGGCCCCATGATCATCCGCGCCGAACGGGTGGGCGGCGATACCACGCTGGCGCATATCATCCGCATGGTTCAGGACGCCCAAGGCGCGAAATTGCCTATTCAGGCGCTGGTGGACCGGGTGACGATGTATTTCGTGCCCGCAGTGATAGTGCTGGCGGTGCTGACCGCGCTGATCTGGCTGATCTTCGGGCCGGAGCCCGCCTTGACCTCGGCGCTGGTGGCGGGCGTCTCGGTCCTAATCATCGCGTGCCCCTGTGCCATGGGGCTGGCAACGCCGACGTCGATCATGGTTGGCACGGGGCGCGCGGCTGAGCTTGGCGTCTTGTTCCGGAAGGGCGACGCCTTGCAGGCGCTTGGGCAGGTGGGGATCGTGGCGCTCGACAAGACCGGGACATTGACCGAGGGCAGACCGGAATTGACCGATCTGGTGGTGGCGGACGGGTTTGACCGCGCCGAGGTGCTCGCCGCCATTGCGGCGGTCGAGGCGCAATCCGAGCATCCCATTGCCGACGCGATCCTGCGCGCTGCGAAGGCCGAGGGGCTGGTGTTGCCAGCCGTCTCCGGGGTAGAGGCGCATCCCGGCTACGGCGTCGTGGCGCAAGTTGGTGGTCGTCAAGTGCTGGTCGGCGCCGACAGGTTGCTGGCGCGGGAGGGCGTGGATACCGGCGCCTTGGCGCAGGCCGAGGCGGATCTGGCGGGGCAGGGGCGCACGGCGCTCTTTGCGGCCATCGGCGGGCGTGTGGCTGCCGTGATCGGCGTGGCCGATCCCGTGAAACCCTCCACCAAGGCCGCCATTCGCGCCCTGCGCGCGCAAGGTCTGCGCGTGGTGATGATCACCGGCGACAAGGAGGCGACGGCCCGCGCCATCGCAGCCGAGATCGGCATCGACGAGGTGGTGGCTGGTGTCCTGCCCGATGGCAAGGTCCGCGCGCTGGATGCGCTGCGGACGGGTGGCGTCAAGCTGGCGTTTGTGGGGGACGGCATCAACGATGCGCCTGCACTGGCCCATGCCGATGTGGGCATTGCCATCGGCACCGGCACCGATGTCGCCATCGAAAGCGCGGATGTGGTGCTGATGTCGGGCGATCTGCAGGGTGTTGTGACGGCGTTGAGCCTGTCGCGGCACACCATGACCAATATCCGTCAGAACCTGACCTGGGCCTTCGCTTACAACACCGCCTTAATACCCTTGGCGGCGGGGGCGCTTTATCCAGCCTTCGGCCTCCTGCTGTCGCCCGGCTTTGCGGCGGGGGCGATGGCCCTGTCCTCGGTCTCGGTCGTGGGCAATGCGCTGCGTCTTCGCAGGGCAGGCGCGCGATGAATATCGGAGAGGTTGCCGATGCCACCGGCCTGCCGCCCAAGACGATCCGCTACTACGAGGATATCGGCCTGATCAGGCCCCGGCGCGGGGCCAATGGCTACCGTGATTTTTCGGGTGCCGACATGCACAAGCTGGCTTTTCTGGGCCGGTCCCGCGCGCTGGGATTCTCGATTGCCGATTGCCGGATCCTGCTGGCGCTTTACGAGGACAAGGGCCGCGCCAGCGCCGAGGTGAAGGAGATCGCCCAAGGCCATCTGGCCGAGATCGACCGCAAGATTGCCGGATTGACAGAACTGCGCGGGACGCTGGCGCATCTGGTGGCGGAATGCGCTGGCGACAGCCGTCCGGATTGCCCGATCCTTGCGTCGCTGGCCGACGCGTCCTAGCGCGACAGCCACGCCGCCAAGGCTTGATTGGTCGCCTCTGGCTGTTCCAGAACCGGCAGATGGCCCGCGTCGTCGATCACTTCAAGCACGGCGCCCGGGACCAGATCGCGCATCGCGCGGTGCCTCGCGGGCGGGCACAGGGCATCTCCAGCCCCGCACAGGATCAGCGTCGGGATGGTTAGGGACTGTAGCGTTCTACTCTGATCGGGGCGGGCGGCAAGCGCCAGGGATTGGTCGGCAAAAACGGTTGGCCCCAGATCCTCGGCCATCGTCATGCACAGATCGAGGATCGCCCGCTTGCGAGGGCCGTCGACAAGGTAGTTTGGCTTCATCTCGTCGCGCATGATGCGGCGCAGGTTGCCTGCCAGCGCCGCCGCGATCTGAGGGTTCCGGGCGGCGGCGCGCTCGGGTGTTTCGGGCAGGTGGTTGGTGTCCATAAGGGCCAGATGGGTCAGCCGCTCCGGTGCCCGCGCGGCAATCTCCATCGCCACGATCCCGCCCATCGACAGTCCTGCCAGGGCGAAACGTGAAGGCGCCTGCGCCAGCACCGCCTCGGCCAGTGCACCGATGCTATCGTGGCCGACGAGCGTAGGGGATATGACCGGGCGTTCCGCGCCGAAACGTGCGGCCTGAGGGGCAAAGAGCCGCGCGTCGCACATCATGCCGGGCAACAGGATCAGGGGAGGGGTCATCGCGCATACCAGGTCGGGGTCGCGCTGTGATACCTACCCGGGGGGGGCCTGTCACGCGCTCAGCCTTCCCGATCAATACCGAAAGAGGCCCTGACGAGGCGCCTGCCACAGGGCGCGCACCCGGCGACTGTGCGAGATGGCCGCGTTAGGCACGACAATCCATATCCCGGCGGTTTCAACGCCCTAGCTTGCCACATGCGAGCGCCGACCTGCGCCGCCTTCATGTCTCTCGCCAATGATTTCCTGCAAACCGTTGTCGTTGCGCGCCGGGGATCCTGCAAGTCCACGCTTTCCCTGTTGCACCCGCGCCCTCGCTGATAGAGCGTCCAACGAAATAATCGTGCGCCGGGCATCGTTACCAACGGGAAACGGACAGCAGGTCGGGGGAGATCGCTTGTGAATGAATGGTGGCGCAGTGCGGTCGTCTATCAGGTTTATCCCCGGTCCTATCAGGACGATAACGGGGACGGTGTGGGCGATCTGCGAGGGATCAAGCGGCGGCTTGACCACATCGCGGGCCTTGGGGTCGATTGCATCTGGCTTTCGCCGGTATTTGCGTCGCCGCAGGCCGATATGGGATACGATGTCTCGGACTATCTGGCGGTTGATCCCCTGTTCGGTGATCTGGCCGATTTCGATGCACTGATCGAGGCGGCGCATGCGCGTGGCCTGAAGGTGATCGTCGATCAGGTGTTGTCCCATACCTCTGACCAGCACGCGTGGTTCAAGCAGTCCCGCACCAGCCGCGACAACCCTTTCGCCGACTGGTATGTCTGGGCCGACCCGCTGCCCGATGGGTCGCCCCCCACCAACTGGCACAGCCATTTCGGCGGCCCGGCGTGGGAGTTCAATCCCCAGCGCGGGCAGTACTTCCTGCACAACTTCCTTGCGTCGCAGCCCGATCTGAACTTCCACAACCCCGACGTGGTCGACGCCATGCTGGAGGTGTGCCGGTTCTGGCTGGACCGTGGGCTGGACGGCTTCCGCCTTGATACGGTCAACTACTACTTTCACGACGACAAGCTGCGCTCGAACCCGGCGGCGCAGGCAACAAGGCCGCAGGTCATGGCGACCGACCTCTACGGGATGCAGAACAACATCTACAACAAGACGCGGCCCGAGAATTTGGGGTTTCTGGAGCGTCTGCGCGCGCTGATCGACCAGTATGACGACATCATGATGGTCGGTGAAGTCGGCGAGATGGGGCATAAATCCATCGAGATCATGGGGGCCTATACGGCAGGCCACACGCGCCTGCACATGGCCTACAGCTTTGCGATGCTGGGGCCGGATTTCAACGCCGAGCATTTCCGCAACTGCATCGAGGGGTTCCAGCGCGGCGCGCCGGACGGACATCCCTATTGGTCATTCTCCAACCACGACGTGCCGCGCCATGTCAGCCGGTGGGCCGAGCATGCGGTGTCAGAGGATGCCATGGCGCGTCTGACCTGCGCCATGCTGATAGCGTTCGAGGGCACCATCGGGATCTATCAGGGCGAGGAACTGGGTCAGACCGAGACCGACTTGGTGTTCGAGGAACTGACCGACCCGCCCGCGATCCGCTACTGGCCCGCCATCAAGGGCCGCGATGGATGCCGCACGCCCATGGTGTGGGAGATGGCCGAACCGAATGCCGGGTTCTCGACGGGCAAACCGTGGTTGCCGGTAAAGGCGGAACAGGCGGCAAAGGCGGTCGACGGGCAGGGGCCGGACGGCATCATGGCCTATTACAAGGCGATGCTGGCACGGCGCAAGGCGAGCCCGGCACTGGCGCGCGGCAAGACGGCGTTTGTCTCGTTGCCCGAGCCGCTGCTGGCCTTCACCCGCACGGCGCCCGAACAGACGCTGACCTGTGTGTTCAACCTCTCGCCCACGCCTCAGGTCCTGACCATCAAGGGCGCGGCCGAGATCGAGCTGGCCAACAGGGCTACGCTTGCCGACAGCACCCTGACGCTTGAGGGCAACGGGTTCGCCTACCTCGCCCATACCGCGAAGATCACGGTAAAGCGCGCCTAGATCAGCGGCTTGGCGTCCCAGACCTCGGCCATGTAGCCCTTGATCGTCCGATCGGATGAGAAATACCCTGCGCCGGCGATGTTGCGGATCGCCTTGGTGGTCCAATCGTCCGTGTCGCCGTAGGCACGGTCGATCTCGGACTGACAGGCGATATAGGCGTCGAAATCCGAGGCCACCAAAAAGGGATCGCGGTTCCAGCTGGAATCCACCAGACCGAAATAGCGTGTCTTGTCGTCGGGGGAAAAGCGACCCTCGACGATCATCTGCAAGACGTCCCGCAGGGGTTGGCTGGCAAGGATCGCCTGTCGCGCATGGCCGTGGACGCGGTAGCGCTCCTGCACCTCGCGCGCATCCATGCCGAAGAGAAAGAAGTTCTCGGCGCCCACATGCTCGCGGATTTCCACGTTTGCGCCGTCCAGCGTGCCGACAGTCAGCGCCCCGTTCATGGTGAATTTCATGTTGCCGGTGCCCGACGCCTCCTTGCCGGCGGTCGAGATCTGTTCCGACAGATCCGCCGCCGGTATCAGGCGCTGCGCCATGGAGACGTTGTAGTTCGCGGGATAGATCACCTTCAGCAGATCGCGCGTGACCGGATCGGCGTTGATCGTCGCGGTCACGTCGTTGATCAGGTGAATGATCTCCTTGGCGGTTTGATAGCCGGGGGCAGCCTTGCCGCCGAATATCTTGACGCGGGGCGTCCAGTTGGCGGTGGGATTGGCGCGGATCGCGGACCAGCGGGCGATGGTTTCGAAGAGGTTCAGCAACTGGCGCTTGTATTCGTGCATCCGCTTGATCTGCACATCGAACATGGCGTCGGGATCTAGCGACACGCCAAGCGTATCCTGCGCCCAGTTCGAAAAGGCGACCTTGTTGGTGCGCTTGGCCGCCGCGATCGCGTCGCGGGTGGCGGTATCACCCTCGAACGCGCGCAGACCCTCGAGCCGATCCAGATCGCACTCCCATCCGGCCCCTATCGTGTCGGTCAGGACGCGTGACAAGGCGGGGTTGCAGAGCCTAAGCCAGCGGCGTGGCGTCACGCCGTTGGTCTGGTTCACGATGCGGCCCGGATAGGCGGCGTGCAACATCGCGAATACCGTCTCGCGCATCAACTGGCTGTGCAGCGCCGAGACGCCGTTGACATGGGACGCCATCACGAAGGCCAAGGTGCCCATATGCACCTTGTCGTGGTGGATGATCCGAAGGTCCGGCGCGCAACGGGTGGCGGCGAAATGATCGGCGTCGATCATCTCGATGATCTGCATGTGGCGGGGCAGGATGCGGCCCATCAGCCATGTCGACCACGCCTCCAGCGCCTCGGGCAGAAGCGTGTGGTTGGTGTAGTTCAGGCAGCCGGTGGCAAGGCGTTTGGCCTTCGCCCAATCAAGGCCATGCACATCGACCAGCAGGCGGATCAGTTCCGGCCCGGCCAGCGCGGGATGCGTGTCGTTCATCTGGATCGCCACTTTCTGCGGCAGCAATTCCAGATCGTCATATTCGCTGAGAAACCGGCGCAAGATGTCCTGCAGCGCCGCCGAGGTCAGGAAGAATTCCTGCTTCAGCCGCAACTCCTTGCCCTGTTCGGTGGCGTCCTCGGGATAGAGGACGCGGCTGAGCGTGCGCGCCAGCGCCTCGGGCGCGGCAGCGGCGGTGTAATCGCCCGAGTTGAAACGATCGAGATCGAACAGGTCGGTCGGGTGCGCGCCCCAAAGGCGGAGAGTGTTGGCCCATGCCCCCTCCCATCCGACGACGGGCATGTCATAGGCGCGGGCAAACACGGTTTCGGAGGGAAGCCAGCGGGCCTTGCCCCCCGTCACCTCGACTCGGCCCCGGAACGGGATGGTGTAGCGCGCCTCGGGGCGTTCGAATTCCCACGGATTTGGCTGGCTCAACCAATCCTCGGGCAGTTCCACCTGCTTGCCGCCCTCGAACCGCTGGCAGAACAAGCCATGTTCGTAGCGGATCCCATAGCCGAAGGCCGGGCAGGCCAGCGTCGACATGCTTTCCATGAAACACGCGGCCAGTCGTCCAAGGCCGCCATTGCCAAGGGCGGCGTCAGGCTCGTCCTCGACCAGATCGGCAAGGGTGATGCCTTCCTCCTCCAACACGGCGCGCATCGTCTCGTGCAGGCCCAGATTGACCAGCGCATCCTCGAGGATGCGACCGATCAGAAACTCCATCGACAGGTAGTAGACGCGCTTGCCCTGTGCGGCATAGGTCTTGCGGGTCGCCGCAAACCACGGCTCGACAATCATGTCTCGCACCGCAAAACTTACCGCCATGCGCCAATCGTATCGGCTGGCATGGGATTTGTCCTTGCCCAGCGTATAGGTCAGGTGTTGCGCGATCCGCGCGCGCAGGGCCTCGGCAGAGAGGTCACTCATCACATTCATCGGGCGTCTGCTTCTTTCTCAGCTAAGCCACACGCTGCCGTAGGGCGGCAGTTTGAGGCGATCGTCTTGCAGGGTGATCGCGCTGTCGGACAGCGCGTCATGTCCCTGGGTCATACCGTTATCGCGCAGCCATTGGCCATGCAGGTAATGCGTGTTTTCGGTGAAATTGAACAGGCACAGCAGGGTGCTGGCAGGTGCGATGCGCTGGAAGGCTAGAAGGCCCGCATTATGGGCATCGCGGATACGGCAGGCATGGCCGCCATGCAGCTGGAACGTCGCGCGGCGGCGCTCGAAGATGTGGCGGGTGCCGGCAAATGCGCGCCCCTCGGGCGTGGTGGGATCGGCGATGGCACTGGCGACGCGGTCCCAATCCATGGTCGGGCGATGGATCCACCGGCTGTCGTGGCAATGGTCGGGGTTGTGGAGGTAGTCGTAATCATTGGTCAGCGCGATTTCGTCGCCCATGTAGACAAGCGGGACGCCGCCATGGGAGGCGATCAGCGCATTGCCCAGAAGGATGCGTTGAACCGCCAGATCGATCAGCGCCGCGTCATCTTCCGCCAGCGCCCGTTCCAGTCCGGCGAGGGATGCAAAGGTGCCCGAAATCCGCTTGTCGCCGGTTGCCTTGTTCTCCTGAAACAGCGCGCCGCGGGCGAAAGTGCCGGGGAAGATGCCTTCGTAGAAATCCGACAGGTAGGCGCGGTGCGCCGCCCCCGAAAAGCCCAGCGCGCCGGCATCCTCATCGGTGATCGCCCAGCCGATATCGTCGTGGCAGCGGATATAGGTGGCATAGGTCGCGTTGGTCAGGTTTTCGGGAAAATGGGTGCGCAACACATGGTTCATCAGGCTGGTGTTGCGCGTTGCGAGCGCCCCCCAGAACTGCACCATCAGGTTGTTGTGGTAGGCGAGGTTGCCCTCGCGCCCGTCATGCTCGCCCCGGCCGAAATAGGTGAGCATCTCGGACGGGCCGACAATCGCCTCCTCCAGATGCAGCACACTGGCAGCGCACACGCGGGTGACGGCGCGCAGAGCGCGCAGGATCATGTGGACCTCTGGCTCGGACTGGCACCGGGTGCCCATCCGCTTCCACATGAACGCGACGGCATCAAGGCGCAGGACATCGACGCCCTTGTTGGCGAGAAACAGCATGATCTTCGCGATCTCGAGGAAAACCTGCGGGTTCGCCCAGTTCAGATCCCATTGATGTTCGTTGAAAGTGGTCCAGACCCATTGGTCGATATCGGGATAATGGGTGAAGCTGCCCGGCGCATTGTCGGGGAAGATCTCGATCAGAGTCTTTTCGTAGGCTTTGGGCAGGGTGTCGTTGTCGAAGAACAGATACATGTCGCGGTGGGCGGCATCGCCCTTGCGCGCCTTCACGGCCCAGTCATGTTCCTTGGCGGTGTGGTTGAGCACCATGTCGATGCACAGCGACATGCCGCGCTGGCGCAGCGCCGCAGACAACGTCTGCAGGTCGCGCATCGTGCCGTATGCGGGATTGATCCGGCGGTAATCCATCACCGAATAGCCGCCATCGCTGTCGCCGGGGCGTGGCTTCAGGCAGGGCATCAGGTGGACATAGGTGACGCCAAGGCCTTGAAGGTAATCGAGCTTCTCGTGGATACCCGCCAGATCGCCGGCGAACCGGTCGATGTAGAACACGTATCCGAGCATGCCGGGGCGCTGGAACCAGTCCGGTTCCAGATCGCGCTGCAGATCGAGGGTCTTGAGCGCGGCGGGCCGCATCTTCCATGCCTGCCGCATCTCGCCCAGCAACGCTGTGCGCATGGCCGAATATCGGGGATCGGCACCGTAAAGCTGATCCAGCATCGGCCACAGGTCCGGCGCACTGCGCGCCAGTCTAAGGTCGAATATGTCCTTGGTGTCGTCCATAAAGGGGCTCGGAGATCAGGTGATGACGTCAGGCTTGGTGCGGCCGGTTTTGGCGACAAGATCGGACAGGCGCAAGGCCGCGTCGCGGACCTTTTGAAGGGCGTTCTGCGGGTCGAGGTGCAGGCGCGCGGGGTCGGTTTCCAACTGCTCCAGATAGATCCGGATCGTCGCCCCCTCGGTGCCCGTCCCCGACAGCCGGAACACCGCGCGCGCGCCGCCGTTGAACAGGACGCGCAGGCCCTGATGGATCGACCGCGAGCCGTCGACAGGATCGTCATAGGCAAACTCGTCCGCCATCTCGACGGTCAGGCCGCCGACATCGCTGTAGGGCAGGGTGGGCAGCTTGGCGCGCAGGGCCCCCACCATGGCCGCGGCCTTGTCGCTGTCCACGGCCTCGTAATCGAGGCGGGCGTAATAGCAGCGACCATGGGAAGCCCACATCTCGTCCATCAGCGCCTTCACCGATTGGCCGGACGACGCCAGAATGTTGAGCCAGAGCAGCACGGCCCAAAGCCCGTCCTTCTCGCGCACATGGTCCGATCCGGTGCCGGCGCTTTCCTCGCCACAGAGTGTGGCCTTGCCGGCATCGAGCAGATTGCCGAAATATTTCCAGCCTGTCGGCGTCTCGTAACAGGCGATCCCCATGGCGTCCGCCACACGGTCAACAGCACGCGAGGTCGGCATGGAGCGCGCCACGCCCTTGAGGCCACCCGCATAACCCGGCGCAAGATGCGCTTTGGATGCGAGAAGAGCGAGGCTGTCGGAGGGCGTCACATATTGCCCGCGCCCGACGATCATATTGCGGTCACCGTCGCCGTCCGAGGCCGCGCCGAAATCCGGCGCGTCCGCGCTATACATGTGATCCATCAGCCCCTTGGCCCAGATCGGGTTCGGGTCGGGATGCCCGCCGCCGAAATCGGGGCTGGGGACGCCATTGATGACGCTGCCTTTGGCAGCACCCAGCATGTCTTCAAGGATCACATGGGCATAGGGGCCGGTGACAGCATGCATCGCGTCGAAACAGACGCTGAAGCCCCCCGCGAACATCGCGCGGATCTTGTCGAAATCAAAGAGTTCTTGCATCAGCGCGACATAATCCGCGACCGGGTCCACGACCTCGACCACCATACCAGCAAGGTGGCGCGTGGCGACGGTGTCGATTTCCACGTCATGGGCAGCGGCGATGCGGTAGGCAGTGATCCGGGTGGTCTGCTCGAAAATCCTGTCGGTCACACCCTCGGTGGCGGGGCCGCCATTGGGGCCGTTGTACTTGAGGCCGAAATCCGCGTCCCGCCCGCCCGGATTATGACTGGCCGACAGGATCAGCCCCCCATCGGCCTTGCGCAACCGGATCAGATGCGAGGCGGCGGGCGTCGACAAAAGGCCGCCTTGCCCGACGATGCACCGCGCAGCGTTGTTTCCCGCCGCCATGCGCAAGATGACCTGGATCGCCTGATGGTTGAAATACCGCCCGTCGCCTCCCACGACCAGCGTCTTGCCTTCCACCCCGCCGATCCCGTCAAAGATCGACTGAACGTAATTCTCCAGATAATGCGGGCGCATGAAGACGGCCGTCTTCTTGCGCAGACCGCTGGTGCCGGGCTTCTGGCCCTCGATCGGACTGGTCCGGACGGATTGACTGGGCATGGCTTTCTCCTCCTCCTGCGGTTGTTCGGGCTCCTGTGGCTTTTCGCGCGCGTTTCAGGTTTGTTTCTCCTGACTGAACACGACCACGGCCTGTTTGGCCACGCCCATGCCGGGGGTGACCCGGATGGCATCATCCTGACTTGTATCGAACCGCCTGACCCAGGCCTCTCCCTCGGGCAGGGCGGGTGGCACGATCTCGACCGCATCACCCCGGTTCAGCACGATCAACAACGCGCCTTCGCGCTGCACGTATTCCGGTGTGCCGGACGCCATCCGCATCTCGGCCACCACGATGTCCAACTCGGGATTGTCCCAATCGGCCTGTTGCATGGCGCCGCCGTCGACGCGCCGCCAGTAAAGGTCGGGCTCGCCATCCACGAACCTTTGGCGGGAATGCAGGAATCGCGTCTGGCGCAGCAGCGGGTGCATGCGGCGAAAATCGATGGCCTGCTTGCAGAAGGTGAAGAAGGGATCGGCCTGTTCAGGCCAATTTACCCAACCGATCTCGTTATCCTGACAATAGGCGTTGTTGTTGCCGCCCTGGCTGTTGCTCAACTCGTCGCCCGCCAGCATCATCGGCGTGCCCTGCGACAGCATCAGCGTGGCAAACAGGTTGCGCTTGCGGCGGATGCGGGCGGCGATGATGTCGGGATCGTCGGTGGGGCCTTCGAAACCCATATTGGCGGATTTGTTGTCGGAATGGCCGTCTCGGTTATCCTCGGCATTGGCTTCGTTATGCTTCACGAGGTAGCTGACCGTGTCGTGCAGCGTGAAGCCGTCATGGGCGGTCAGGAAATTGAGCGACGAGGTGGCAAGCCGCCCTTCATGGTCGAAGAACTTGGCCGAGCCCGATACACAGGCCGCCATGTCGGCGACCTTGCCCGCATCGCCGCGCCAGAATTCGCGCACCTGATCGCGATACTTGTCGTTCCATTCGGCGAACGGCGCCGGGAACGCGCCCAGTTGATAGCCGCCGGGGCCAATATCCCAAGGCTCGGCGATCAACTTCACGCGGGCCAGCACCGGATCCTGCCGGATCGCGCGGAAGAACGGTCCGTTGCGGTCGAACCCGGTGCGGGAGCGGCCCAGTGTCGAGCACAGATCGAACCGGAAGCCGTCGACATGCATCACCTCGACCCAATAGCGCAGGCTGTCCATGACCAGTTGCAGCACCACGGGGCTGTCGAGGTCGAGCGTGTTGCCGGTGCCGCTGTCGTCGACGTAATAGCGCTTGTCGTCGGCCAGCCGGTAGTAGCTGGCATTGTCGAGGCCCCGGAAGGCCAGCGTCGGCCCCATCTCGTTGCCCTCGGCTGTGTGGTTGTAGACCACATCCAGAATGACCTCGATGCCCGCCTTGTGAAACCGCGCGACCATCTGCTGAAACTCGGCGATATCCGTGCCTTGCATGTAACGCGGGTCGGGGGCGAAGAATCCGTAGGTCATGTAGCCCCAGTAATTCGTCAGCCCTCGGTCATGCAGGTATTTGTCGGTCAGGAAGGCCTGAACCGGCAACAGTTCAACGGCGGTCACCCCCAGATTGTTGAGATGGTCGAGGATCGGGTCGGAGGCCATCGCCAGATAGGTGCCGGGCGCTGGCACATCGCGGCGCCCTGCGGTCAGGCCCTTTACATGCGCCTCGTAGATGACCGAATTCTGTAGCCGGTGGCGCGGCCGGTCAGGTGTTGCCTGCGCACCATTCGGCTCGATCACTACGCAGCGCGGCATGAAGGGCGCGCTGTCGGTCTTGTCGAAGCTGAGGTCGCGGTCCTTGTGCCCCGCCTCGTAGCCGAACAGCGCATCGTTCCAGGTCGGGTGACCGGTCAGACGCTTGGCATAGGGGTCGATCAGCAGCTTGTAGGGGTTGAAGCGGTGGCCTTCGTCGGGCTTGTAGGGGCCGTCCATGCGCAGGCCATAATGCTGGCCGGGTTTCATGCCCGCGAAATGGCCATGCCAAACATGGCCCTCTCGCTCGGGCAGGGGGATGATCTGCGTCTCGTTCCCCGCTTCGTCGAAAAGGCACAGCATGACCCGGGTGGCATGGCGGGAGTAGACGGCGACGTTGACGCCGTCGCCGGAAACCGTCGCGCCAAGCGGGTAGGGGCGTCCAGCGCTGAGCGGGAAGGTCGTCTGGTTCACGCCTGCGCCCCGGCAAGGTCGACGTAGGTGGCCGCGTAGTGTGCGGCAGAGCTGTCCCAGCCGACGGGCTGTTTCATCGCATTGCGTTGCATCGCGGCCCAGACCGGCGGCTGCGCATAAAGCGCGCAGAGCTGCGCGAAGCCATTGGCCAGCGCCTGCGCCGTGACGGGGTAGACCTGCACGCCGGTGGCAACCCCGACCGCCAATGCGGCGGGCGAGGCGTTGATGACGGTGTCGGCCAGTCCGCCCGTCAGCGCCACCAGCGGCACCGCGCCATAGCGCAGGCCATAGAGTTGCGTAAGGCCACAGGGCTCGAACCGCGACGGCACCAGCACGGCGTCGCCGCCCGCCATCATCTGATGCGACAATGCCTCGTCGTAGCCGATCCTGACGGAAAGGTTCGGGTGCTTCGCCGCCGCCTCGTGCAGCGCCACCTCCAGCCGGGGGTGGCCCGACCCCAGCAGCGCCAGTTGTCCGCCCCGGTCCAGCAGCGCCGGCAGCGCCTGCAACAGCATGTCGATGCCCTTCTGCTCGGTCAGGCGCGATACTAGAACGCAAAGCGGGCCTTCTGCCGTGCCAAGACCGAAGGTCTTTTGCAAAGCGCGCTTGTTGGCGGCCTTCCCCTTCGGCGTCTTGAAAGGCGTGATGGCGGGATCTGTTTCGGGGTTCCACACCGCTTCGTCGATGCCGTTCAGGATGCCAACAAGGTCGGCCTTGCGGTGGCGCAGCACGCCCTCCATGCCCATGCCGAATTCGGGCGTCAGCAACTCGTCGGCATAGGTCTGCGATACCGTGGTGATTTTCGCAGCCCCCATCAGCCCGGCTTTCAGGGCCGAGATCTGGCCCCAGAACTCGAAATGATCGGCATGGAAGCGGGCGGGATCAAGGGCCAGGGCGCCCAGCCTGTCTGCAGGCGCATTGCCGTGAAAGGCAATGTTGTGGATGGTGAACACGAAGGGCACGGTCGTGCCCAACGCGTGCAGGTATTCCGGCACCAGCCCCGCCTGCCAATCGTGGCCATGCACGATATCTGGCCGCCATTTGTCCGCGCCCTCTGCGGCGATCCTTGCCGCCATGTTGCAAAGGGCCGCGAAGCGCTGCGGATTGTCGGGCCAGTCGCGCCCCTCGGTGTCGTTGTAGATGCCACCGTCGCGGTCGTAGAGATGGGGGGCGTCCACCACCAGAAGATCGAGCCCCGCGACCTTGGCTGACACCACGTTCGCAGGCCCGCCGAAGAGATCGTCAATGGCCGCCACCGGCTTGGTCTTGCCCAACTTGCCCATGATCGCACGGTAGCCGGGCAACAGAACCCGCACCTCGCATCCATGCTGCGCCAACGCTGCGGGCAAAGCACCCGCAACATCCGCAAGCCCCCCTGTCTTGATCAGGGGGGCGCATTCGGACACGACGAAAAGCACCTTTGTCATAGGGCGGCGGCCCGCCTGTTCAGCATGTCCTGGGTGATCAGAGTGACGCCGCGCTCGGTCACGCGGAACCACTTGGCGTCCTCCACGGGATCCTCGCCCACCACCAGCCCCTCGGGGATGACGACGCCGCCATCGATCACCACCTGGCGCAACCGGGCCGAGCGGTGGACGATGACGCTTGGCAGCACGACCGCATGATCCAGCACGGCATAGGAGTTGGTGTGGACATTGGTGAAGAGGCACGAATTGCGCACCTCGGTGCCCGAAACGATGCAGCCGCCCGACACCATGGACGAGATTGCAACGCCGCGCCTGTCGCGTTCGTCATGGATGAATTTCGCAGGGGGAACCGCCTGATTGTAGGTCCAGATCGGCCATTCCCTGTCCCAAAGATCCAGTTCGGGGGTGAAATTTGTCAGGTCGATATGGGCCTGCCAGAACGCGTCGACGGTGCCCACATCCTTCCAGTAGGCGGGCGCGCCTTCACCCCGGACACAGCTTTCGTCGAAGCGATGCGCCATCGCCTTGCCGTTCTTGACGATGTCGGGGATCAGGTCGTTGCCGAAATCGTTCGATGAATTCGGATCCTCGGCATCCTTGAGCAGCAGATCACGCAAGAATTTCCAATCGAAGACATAGATCCCCATGGACGCCAGTGCCTTGGAGGGGTCTTCGGGCATGCCGGGCGGATCGGCGGGTTTCTCCAGAAAGCTGGTGATGCGCCCGTCCTTGTCGGTGTCCATGACGCCAAAGGCCGTGGCCTCCATCCGTGGCACGGTCAGGCAGCCCACGGTGACATCGGCGCCGGATTCCACATGCTGGCGCAACATGATCTCGTAATCCATCTTGTAGATGTGATCGCCGGCCAGAATGATGACGTAATCGACGCCGTAGCTGTCGACGATGTCGATGTTCTGGGTAACGGCATCGGCGGTGCCCTTGTACCAGCTTTCCGTTCCGCCGCGTTGCGAGGCGGGCAGCACGTCGAGAAACTCGTTGCGCTCGGCTCCAAAGAAATTCCAGCCGCGCTGGACGTGGCGGATAAGCGAGTGGGCCTTGTATTGCGTGGCGATCGACATCTTGCGGATGCCGGAATTCAGCGCGTTCGACAGGGCGAAATCAATGATCCGCATCTTGCCGCCAAAGGGCACGGCCGGTTTGACGCGACGGTCCGTCAGTTCCTTGAGACGACTCCCGCGTCCCCCTGCGAGCACAAAAACCATGGATCGTTTCGTCAGGCGCTTGGTGGGCATTACCATTTCTCCGTCCCTATGATCATTTCGTCTCTTTTTGATGCCGCAAGATGACAACCGACAGCGGTGGCAGGGTCAGCGCAACCGATTGCGCCCAACCATCCGCCACAACCGCCTGTGTCGTCACGCCGCCAAGATTGCCGCGATTGCCGCCGCCATAGATCCCGGCGTCGGTATTCAGCACTTCTTCCCATGCGCCCGCGATAGGCACACCGACGCGGAATCCAACCCGTTCGACCGGGGTGAAGTTGCACATCACCACAACCGGCGCGTCTTGCTCCAGGCCATAGCGCACAAAGCCCAGCGTCGATTGCGCCGGATCGTTGCCAAGCCACGCAAAACCTTCGGGGCTGCAGTCGCTCACATGCAGGGCGGGCGTGGCGCGGTAGAGGGTGTTGAGGTCGCGCACCAGCCGTTGCATGCCCTTGTGCGCGGGTTGCTCGGCGGCGGCCCAGTTCAGTTCGGCATTATGGTTCCACTCCTCGGGCTGGGCGAATTCGCATCCCATGAACAGCAGCTTCTTGCCGGGATGGGTCCACATGAACCCGTAATAGGCGCGCAGATTGGCGAATTTCTCGTCCGTCGTGCCGGGCATCTTGGTCAGCATCGAGCCTTTGCCATGCACCACCTCATCGTGGCTGATCGGCAGGATGAAATTCTCGGAGAAGGCATAGTGGATGCCGAAAGTCATCTGGTCGTGGTGATATTGCCGGTGGATCGGGTCCTGCTTCATGTAGCTGAGCGTGTCGTTCATCCAGCCCATGTTCCATTTGTAGCCAAACCCAAGGCCCCCGGTGTGAACCGGCTGCGACACGGCCGGGAAGGAGGTGCTTTCCTCGGCAACTGTCATCACGCTTGCGTCCACACCATAAACCGCGATGTTCATCTCCTGCAGGAAGGCGATCGCCTCGTAATTCTCGCGCCCGCCATCCTTGTTGGGCACCCATTGCCCCTCATCGCGCGAATAATCGCGGTAGAGCATCGAGGCCACGGCATCCACCCGCAGCCCGTCGAGGTGATATTCCTCCATCCAATAGAGGGCGTTGGCGACAAGGTAGTTCTTCACCTCGACCCGCCCGTAATTGTAGATCAGGGTGTTCCAGTCCTGATGGAACCCCTCGCGCGGATCCGCGTGCTCGTAGAGGGCGGTGCCATCGAAATGCGCCAGCCCGTGGTCATCGGTCGGGAAATGCCCCGGCACCCAGTCAAGAAGCACGCCGATTCCGGCCGCGTGCGCCGCCTCGACCAGATCGCGGAATTCATGGGGCGGGCCGAAGCGGATGGTGGGCGCATAAAGGCCCACGGGTTGATAGCCCCACGATCCGTCGAAGGGAAATTCAGAGACTGGCATCAACTCGATATGGGTGAAACCCATGTGTTTGACATAACCGACCAGATCGCGCGCCAACTCCTTGTAGCTGAGCGGCCTGCCGCCCTCGTCATATCGCCGCCGCCACGATCCAAGATGCACCTCGTAGATGGTGATCGGGCTGGCGCGATCGGCCCGCGCTGCGCGGCCCGCCATCCACTCGGCATCTTTCCAGCCATAGCCCGCGATGTCGCGCACAACCGAGGCTTTTTCGGGCGGGTGTTGCGAGCCGAAGCCCATCGGGTCGGCCTTCAGCGCCACCCGTCCGTCTGCGCCCGCAATCTCGAACTTGTAGAGTGCGCCGTCGCGCACCTGCGGCACGAAGATCTCCCACACGCCGGTCCGGCCCGCCGGGCGCATCGGATGGCGGCGGCCATCCCACAGGTTGAATTCGCCCACCACGCTGACGCGTCGGGCATTGGGTGCCCAGACCGCGAAATGCGTGCCCGCAACATCATCGAGCGTGGTCACATGCGCCCCCAGCACGCGCCAAAGCTGCTTGTGGGTGCCTTCGCCCACAAGATATCGGTCAAAATCCGTCAGGAGGGGGGCGAAGGAGAACGGGTCGGCAGTGGTATGCTCGGAGCCATCTGCAAAACGCATGGTCAAGGTGTAGGCCCCATCCGGCGCGCGGCCTGCGAACACCGCCCCGCCGATCCGGCCAAGTGGGCATTGCTTGCCCGCACCTGTTGCCACGACCGAGACAGCATCGGGCTGGAAGGTGACGATCCATTGCTGCGTGCCATGGGTCCGGGGACCAAGAACATCGAACGGCGCCGGGTGCGTTCCCTGGTTGAGCGCGGCAATGTCCGCCTCGGACACCATGGCAGAGATATCCGTGGTCTCGCTTGGGTTGGTGCCGATCTTTGCCATGAGAAACTCCGGACTTATCAGCCTGATGGTCGGATAGATGCCCGACGGCTCTGACCCGATAAAAACACCGGCAGGGCCGAAACGTCAATCGACACGCCCAGTGTGGGGTCGAATTCGGGAAACCTGCGCA